>JANXSC010000031.1 GCA_025352845.1 Opitutaceae bacterium | reverse complement strand
CCGGAAAAGTCCTCGGCGAGCGCGACGAGCGCCCGGTTGTTTGCGCCGCCAGAGCGTCGCGCGACGCGCCTGATCGAGGGCGCGGTTTTTGCGCGGTCTGGAGCAGCCACGCGGAGGGATTGTCGGGCACGCCCGTGAATGGCCACACCTGCATCGCCTTCAGCAGCGCGTCCTGCACTACATCCTCCGCGAGGTGCAGATGCGCGACGCCGAAGCGCCGCGCGAGGATCGCGACGAGCCGGCCCGCCTCGCGGCGGAAGAGATGATCGACCACGCTGGCAACCTCGCTGTCACCGGCGCGCGTCATGGTCTCAGAGCGGCGGGAGGGGCTCGACGGGGCGCACCTCGACGATGGTAGTTTTCATTTCCAAACCCGGACAGCCGCGCGCGATCGCGGTGGCGGCCGCCAGGTCGCGGGCTTGGATCAAGATGTAGCCGCCGACGACTTCCTTGGCCTCGGCAAACGGGCCGTCGGTCACCTTGCCGTGGGTGCGGACGACACGGCCGGTGAATTCAAGGCCGTCGGTGGCGACGAATTCACCGCGGGCCTTGATGCCATCCATCCAGACTTTGAACTTCTGATCTTTGCCAGTTCTTCGGGCGAGGGCATGGTGCCGGAGTGGCGGAGGAGGAGATAGTGGGAGGCGGTGGGATTGTTCATGATATTGTGTTGGTTCGACGGGTTGACGAACCGCCGCCGCCGGGGAGGACAAAAAATGTTTGCGGCGAATCGCCGCTTATTTCTGCGCGCGGATCGGAATGAGGAGGGCGGCGAGTTCTTTCACGGTCGCGGCATGCGCGGGATCGGCGGCGAGGTTTTTGGTTTCGGCGGGATCGGCGACTTCATCGAAGAGCTGGGCGGCGGTGAGTTTACCGGCGGCGTCGGTCCATTCGGTGTAGCGCCATTTTCCGGAGCGCACGGAGTAGCCGTCGCCGTTTTGGCCGCGGCGGACTTGGTTGAAGGCGGCGGTTTTCACAGTGGCGTTCACGTCGTCGAGGATCGGGCGGAGGCTCGTGCCATCGAGGTAGTCGGGCGCGGGGAGGCCGCAGAGCGCGGCGAGTGTCGGATAAATGTCGAGCATCTCGGTGACGGCGGTGGTGCTGCGGCCGTTGCCCTTCGCGCCGGGCGCGGAGATGATGAGCGGGACGCGCGCGCTGCGTTCGAAGAGACTTTGTTTCTGCCAGAGGCCGTGGTCGCCGAGGTGGTAGCCGTGGTCGCTGGTGAACACGATCACTGTGCTTTGCGCGAGACCGAGGCGGTCGAGGGTATCGACGACGCGGCCGAGCTGGGCGTCCATGTAGGTGGTGGCGGCGTGGTAGGCGTGGATGGCTTGGCGGCGGACGTCGTCGGTGAGTTTGTCCTGCACGGCATTCGCGCTCGCCCACGCGGGCGCGATGGGGCGCGCGCGATCGTCGTCGCTGAGGGCGGGGAGCGTGATCTTGTTCGTGGGGTAGAGATCGAAATATTTTTTCGGCGAAACGTAGGGCGTGTGGGGGCGGTAGAAACCGACGGCGAGGAAGAAGGGGCGCGACTCGCGTTTGAAGCGCTCGAGGAGCTTCACTGCCTCCGTCGCGCCGACGCCGTCGGTGTGCTCGGTGTCCTCGCCCTCGTCGTCGGCGAGCCAGCTGAGCGTGCCGCCGAACGCACTGCTCGCGCCGGGCGCGGTGACGTTGGGCTGGACCGAGAAGATTTTTTCCTGATTTTCGCGGTCGCGGCCGCGCGGGTTCACGACTTGGTCCCACGAATAGTAATCGTCGAGCGAGGAGGTGCCGATGTCGGCGGGGACGCCGTAGTGGTAGAGTTTGCCGACGCGCGCCGAGAAGATGCCGTGGCGCTTGAAGAGCTGCGGGAGCGTGATGGTGGCGGGGATTTTTTCGCGGAAGTGCGGCGAGACCGGCGTGACGCCGCCGGAGGGGTTGAGGTGGACGCCGGTGACGTTGGGCCGGCGGCCGGTGAGGAACGACGAGCGGCTCGGCGAGCAGAGCGGGAACTGGCAATACGCGCGGTCGAAGCGCACGCCGCGCGCGGCGAGGCGGTCGATGTTGGGCGTGAGCATCTCGCGGACGCCGTAGCAACCGAGGTCGCAGTTGAGGTCGTCGGCGATGAGGAAGAGGACGTTGAACTTCGGCTTGATCGGCGCGCCGGGGGCGTTGCCGCCGACCTGCGCGAAGGACGTGAGGGCGAGGGCGGCGAGCGTGAGGGCGGTGGCGAGGAGGAGGCGGGTGGCGCGCGGCGCGGCGCATGCGGGGGAGGGTGGGGAGAACATGCGCGCGAGTAAGGTGGCGCGCAGCGACGCGGGCAATCCCCGAGGTGGCCCGCGTCACCGGTGCTGCTGGCTCGCGACGAGGCCCTTGGTCTTGTTCGGCGATTGCGCGTCGCGGAGGACGGCCACCACGGCGGGCGTGGCGAGCGTCAGCGCACTCACGCGCCCGCCCGTGAAGCGCACGACGAGCGTGCCTTGGACTTCGCTGTTTTCGATCCGTTTGCGGCTGTAGAGCCACGTGCCGTCCGCGAGCTTGTGGTCGGGCGTGCCGAGGGTGACGGCTACCTGGATGAGGAAAGTGCCGATTTCCACATACTCACCGACCGCGCTGACTTCGACGCTTCCGTGGCGGGCGAGGAGTTGCTCGGCGCGATCGTTGGCGGCGCTTTTGCCAAAGGTGGCGGAGGTAGCGAGCGAGACGATGGCGGTGAGGGCGATCGGGCGGAGGAGGGAGGTGAGGAGCGATTTCATGGCGGATGATTTTTTCTGGTTTTTGTTTTTGGGTCTGGGTCACGGTGTTTGTGACGTGGGCGAAGTTGCGTGGAGGCCGCGCGTGCCGCGAAAAAACCCGAGTCAACGGCTCAGGCGCGAAGCCAACGGCCGGGCGTCCCGAGTGAACGGCTCGCCGAGCGAGCGAACGGCTCGGCTTGGGCGTGGACGCGGCGGGGCGCGGGCTGCAATCTCGGCGCACGATGAACTTATCGGTGCTACTGACGCTGGCTCTGACCGTTCTTGCCGTGGCTCCGATAGTCGCGGCCGAGGGGGCGCGTGAGGAACAGAGCATCAGGAATGTTCGGTTCCGGAGCGGCGATGATTCGCGCTGGGTGGCGCCAGGTTGGGATGATGGCGACTGGATGCGAGCCGGGTCCGAACTCTACCTGCCCGTGCGCGAGGGCGTCTACTGGGTGCGGATACGGGTTCCGGCATTGCCAGACAAACCGCGGCGACAGGGTATTGGCGCGCTGGTGGCGCCGGAAAATCGCGAGACCTTGCCAACCGACGCGGTTTTCATCGCCGGTCCCTGTTCATTTGAACTGTTCTGGGACGGGCGGAGTATCTGGCGCAACGGAGTGGTTGGCGCCGATCCCGCCTCGGAAATCCCGGGCCGGCTGGACAATCTTGTCCCGATTCCCGCCGATTTGCTGGGACCGGGCGGGCATGTGGTGGCGGTGCGGATTTCCAACTGGAACTACAACTTTAGCGCGCCGCGCGCGGGCTTCTATATCGCCTTGGAGAACTATGCCGAGCGGCTGGTCTACGAAACCCGGGCCCCGATCCTGCCGCTGGCGGGTGCGAGCGCGGCGGCGGTGGCGGCGGCGGTGTGTGTGGCCCTCCATCGGTTGACCGACCGGCGGCGCTCGTTGTTGGTGTGCGGCGCGCTGAGCCTCTCGGTCGCGCTGTTCTGTTTCCTGATCGCGTGGCGCTGGCTGCACAATGACACCTACGACTGGTTTGCGCCGCGGCTCATCGCGATCACCTGCACGGTCACGCTCATTTGCGGGTTGCAGGCGTGGTTGCTGCTGGAGCTGTTCGCCATCCCCCGGCGTGGTCGCTGGTTGGCGGCGCTCGCGCCACTGGTGCTGGCGGCCTGGTTTTCCTCTCCGTATCACGCTGTGATCGGGTTGTGGATCTACCGGTCGATGCTGGTCTTTTCCATCGTCGCCGCGGGCTGGGCGATGTGGCGCGGGCGCACCGGCGCGCGTTGGGTGCTGGCGGGGGCGCTGATCGGACTGGTTTCCGTGCAGTTGGGCTGGGATAACCGCGGGTTTGTGAGTCCGGCGTTCCTCGGTGCATTCGGCGTGCAGCTGCTGGGCCTGCTGGTCTCCCTTGGGGTTCAGGTGGGCGAGGACCGGAGACAGGCGCGCGCCGCAGTGCTGACAGCCGCGCGGCTGGAGATCGAGCTGCTCAAGAAAAACATCCAGCCGCATTTCCTGATGAACACGCTTACGACCATCATGGAGGTGATCGAGCAGGAGCCGAAATCGGCGGTGGCGCTCATCGAGGCGCTCGCGGGGGAGTTTCGCATTCTGGCGCGCGTGTCGGCCGAGAAGCTCATCCCTCTCGGGCAGGAACTTGAGCTGTGTCGCGCGCACATCCGCATCATGAGCCTGCGGCGCGGGGTCGCGTGCGCGTTGGAGACGGAGGGCCTCGGCGAAAACACCCCGGTGCCGCCGGCGCTTTTCCACACGCTGATCGAGGGCGGGCTCACCCATCAGCGGCCGCGCAACGGTGAGCTGAAGTTCACGTTGGCCGGGGAGGTCGCGTCGGGAGCGAGCCGCTACACGCTGATCGCCCACGGGGAGAATCCGCCGCAGGCCGGACCGCCGCCGAAGGACGGCACGGGGCTGCGCTACGTGAAGGCGCGGCTGGAGGAGAGTTTCGCCGGGCGCTGGTCGCTCCATGCCGGGCCGGTCGCCGAGGGCTGGCGGACGGTGATCGAGATCGGTGCGCCCGGGGGAAAGGTGGCGACATGAGGCTGTTCATTGTTGAGGACGAGCCGATGATTGCGCGGCGGCTCGAGCGCTTTTGCCGGGAAATTCTTGGTGAACGGCTGGAAACCCTGCACCTCGCCACCGCCTACGATGAGGCGAGCGCTCGACTGGCGGAGACCCCGATCGACCTGTTGCTGCTCGATCTCAATCTCAATGGCCGCGACGGTATGGAACTGCTGAAGGCCAGCGTCGCGGGCTCGTTTCACACCATCATCGTGTCGGCCAACGTCGAGCAGGCACTGAAGGCCTTCGAATATGGCGTGCTCGATTTCGTGCCGAAGCCGTTCTCGCAGGAGCGGCTGGCCCAGGCGCTCCTGCGGGCTACCGCGACGACCGGCCGGGCCGCGGCCGCCGCGAAGTATCTCGCGGTGAAAAAGCACGGACGCGTCGAACTCGTGGCGATCGATCGCATCGTCCACCTCGAGGGCGCGGGCGCGTATGCGGAGCTGGTGCTCGACGACGGCAAGCGTGAGTTGCACGACAAGACGCTGGAGAAACTGCACGCGCTCCTGCCGCCGGGCTTCGAGCGCATCCACAAGAGCTATGTGGTGCGCTGGAGCGCGGTGAAGGCGCTCCACGCGAGCGAGGGCAGCCACTATGAGGCGGAGCTGAGGAATGGCACACGTCTGCCGGTGGGGCGCACGCGCTACAAGGAGCTGCGCGAGAAGCTCAGCTAAGATTCTATCCGAAAAACCCCTGCACGCTGCCGGCCGGGTAGCCGAAGTCGTGAGACTTTGGCTTGTGCGACGAGCGTTGCGGCCAAAGTCTCACGACTTCGGCTACGGGTTATTCGGATAGGTTCTAAGCACCACGATTATTTTTTCGCCGCCGCCGCCGCATCCGCCGGCGGATTCTTGCACGACTGCCACGCGAGGAAGCGCCACTTGCCCTGCTCTTCGCGCCACACGGCGAGGATGTTGAGATCGTTGGAAATCTTTTGGCCGTTGGCAGTGGCGTTGATGAGCACGCGGGCGATCATGAGGAAGATGCCGGGGCCGGCCGGGCGGAACTCGCGGGTCTGGTAATCGTATTTCTCGTAGATGGTCGTGCGCTTCACGAGCGAGTCGATGTAGGAGGCCTGGGTGTCGATTTTGCCGCTGGAGTGCGCGTAGTGGAGATCCTTCGAGTAGATCGCCTCGAGGCGCTTGCGGTCGCCGGCCTTGGTAGCGGCGACGCGCTCGTCGTCCGCGGCGCGGACGGCGGCGATCAATTTGTCATCGGCGGCGTGGGCGGCGGTGAGGGCCAGCACGAGGAGGGCGAGGAGACGGAGCAGGTTTTTTTTCATGGGGAGTTTTGGAGGGAGTGAGGTTGGAGCTACCGGAGATTCGAGGACCGGACCAAAACGAAACGCGTGCATACCGCTGGCGGCAAGCCCGCGTGCGACCGAACGCGCGGTCACTTCTTTTCTAAGTCGTAGCGGACGAAGGTCCGGGTCGTCTCCGAGGCGACAAAGATCGTGCGGCCATCTGCGGAAAAACAAACCGCCTCGGCCTGCGGCAGATTCGGAAAGGGCAGCCGCACCGGGGCGCGGCCAAAGGCGTCGGCCCACGACTCGCCGACTTTACGCGCGAAGACCAGTGGTTCGCCATAGGTGAGCACGACGGCGGCGCGGCCATCGGCGGAAAAATCCATTCCGGTCGGCCACGAGAATTTCTTGCCGACGACCCTTTTGATCATCGTGTCGATTGAGGACTTGCCGATCACGGCGGGGACCTTGCGGACGAAGCGCGCGACTTGCACGCCGGTGTCCGGGGCGGACAGTGGCACGCGGTAGAGCCGCGGCGGATCGTCGCGCTTGGTAAGCAGGTAGATCATGCCCTCCACCGGATCGACGGCGACGCTCTCGCAGTCACGCGGGCCGTCTTCGTAGCGCACGGTGATGGTGCGGTCCGGGCGCACGCGGAGTTCGGTGTCGGGTTTGAGCTGGCCGCGCGATGGCTCCTCGACGAGGTGGAGTGCGACGGTTTTGCGTTTCGCATCGTTGTCGCCGACGTCGCCGACTAGCAGCCAGGCTTTGCCGTCCAGTTGGTAGGAGGCGATGTCCTCCCAATCCTCGTTGTGCACGCCACGCAGGTGGAGCGTGCCGACGAACTTTCCCGTGGTCGTGACTGCGTAGAGCGATGCGGCCCCGCCGCTGTCGTCGTGGGTCCAAAGGAGGTCAGGGGTCCGTTTCGAGGCGGCGAGTCCGCTCGTCTCCATCCGCGGCGGCGCTTCAAGCTGGCCGGCTTCCTCGGGTCCGGTGTAGGACAGCTCGGCGGCGAACGGACCCGCGACGGAGATGAGGCAAACCGCCGCGACGGCGAAGCGGATGGAGAGCGTGGAGGCGAGGCGGGACACGAGCGCCCACGATGTCGGGTCGTTGGAGCGACGCAATCCCGGCGGCGCCGGCGGGAGTTTTCGTTTGTTTTCAGAGGAGGAGTGGCGATAGTCGGCGGCATGTTGGCTAAAACTCCACACGCCGCGCTGGTGCGGTTGTTCGATGAAGTCGGCACCGTCGATGCCGTCGGCGTCGAGGAGCGCGTCGCGAAATACACCACGCGCTCGATCAAGAAGGCATCGAAGGTGAAGGGCCTGAAACTCGCCACCTCGATGGTCGATCTCACGACGCTCGAGGGGAAGGACACGCCGGGCAAGGTCGCCTCGCTCTGTCAGAAGGCGCTGCAACCACACGACGCTGATCTCGGCGCGCCGCAGGTGGCGGCGGTGTGCGTCTATCCCTCGATGGTGCGGCATGCCCGCAAGGCGCTCGGCAGCGACACCGGCGTGCGCATCGCGTCGGTCGCGACCGCGTTTCCCAGCGGGCAGGCGCCGCTCCGCACGCGCCTCGCCGAGGTGAAGGCCGCCGTCGCCGACGGCGCGGACGAGATCGACATGGTGATTAACCGCGGGGCGTTTCTCGCGGGCGAGTTCGGCCTGATGCAGGATGAAATTTCCGCGGTCGTCGAGGCGTGCGGCGATGCGGCGCTCAAAGTGATCCTCGAGGTGAGCGAACTCGAAACCTACGACAGCATCCGCGCCGCGTCCTTCCTGGCGATGCGCGTAATCCGCGAGGGCGACTTCATCAAGACGAGCACCGGCAAGACCTCGCTTAACGCCACGCTCGGCAACAATCAGGTGATGATCGAGGCCATCCGCGATTTCTATTTGGACACGGGCATCGCGATCGGGATGAAGCCCGCCGGCGGCATCCGCACCGCGAAGCAGTCGCTGCAATTTCTCATCGCCGTGAAGGAAACGCTGGGCGACGCCTGGCTCACCAACGAGCGCTATCGCTTCGGCGCGAGTTCGCTGCTGAACGATCTCTTGCGCCAACTCGAAAAGGAAAAGACCGGGGCCTACCAGGCGCCGTATTATTTCAGCGAAGCCGCCGAGAGCTACTGATTTTCAATCCCGAATGGACACGAATAGACACGAATGAAAAACACGTTCAATCCGCCGATGGATTCGTGTGCATTCGTGTCCATTCGTGGTTCCTCCTAAAGCCATGCCCACTCTAGCTGAGAAGAAAACCACCCGCCCGTCGCGCCCCGCGCCCGAACTGATTTTTGGCGACCTCTGGGAATTCGATCCCGCGCCCGAGACGGCCGACCCGAAGCTCAAGCCGCGCTACGATCTTTTCATCGACGGCAAATTCGTCGCGCCGAAGTCGGGGAAATATTTCGACTCCATCAACCCGGCCAACGAACAGAAACTCGCGGAGATCGCGCTCGCTGGCAGAGACGATGTCGATGCCGCCTACGCCGCGGCGCAGCGCGCCTTCGAGACGACGTGGGGCAAGCTGCCCGGCCGCGAGCGGGCGAAATATCTCTACCGCATCGCGCGCCTGTTGCAGGATCGTGCGCGCGAGTTCGCTGTCGCGGAGACACTCGACGGTGGCAAACCGATCAAGGAGTCGCGCGATTTCGATGTGCCGATGGCCGCCGCACATTTTTTCTACCACGCCGGTTGGGCCGACAAGTTGGAGTATGTCGCGCCGGGCCGCCGGATAGCGCCGCTCGGCGTGGTCGGACAGGTGATCCCGTGGAATTTTCCGCTGCTGATGCTTGCGTGGAAGATCGCGCCGGCGCTCGCGATGGGCAACTGCGTCGTGCTCAAGCCCGCCGAGACGACCTCGATCACGTGCCTGAAGCTCGCGGAGATTTTGCGGGATGCGGGCCTGCCGCCGGGCGTCGTGAATTTCGTGACCGGCGCGGGCGAGACGGGCGCGGCGGTGATGTCGCACCCGATCGCGGCGAAGGTGGCGTTCACTGGCTCGACCGAGGTCGGCAAGATCATCATGCGCTCGCTCGCGGGCACGGAGAAAAAGATGACGATGGAACTCGGCGGCAAGGCGGCGAACATCGTCTTCGACGACGCCCCGATCGATCAGGCCGTTGAGGGCATCATCAACGGAATTTTCTTTAACCAAGGCCACGTGTGCTGCGCCGGTTCGCGGCTGCTGGTGCATGAGCCGGTCGCGGAGCAGGTGCTCGCGAAGCTCAAGAACCGCATCAAGGTTCTCCGTGTCGGCGATCCGATCGATAAAAACACGGATGTGGGCGCGATCAATTCGCGCGAGCAGCTCAACAAGATCACCGCGATGGTCGCGAGCGGCGTGAAGGAAGGCGCGGAGCTGTTTCAGCCCGCGTGCAAGCTGCCGTCGAAGGGTTTTTATTTCCGCCCGACGATTTTTTCGGGCGTGAGCATGAGCCACCGCATCGCGCGCGAGGAGATTTTCGGGCCGGTGCTGAGCATCCTCACTTTCCGCACCGTCGATGAAGCGATCGAGAAGGCGAACAACACCGCCTACGGCCTCAGCGCCGGCGTGTGGACCGACAAGGGCTCGCGCATCCTGAAGATGTCCACCGAGCTGAAAGCCGGCGTCGTGTGGGCGAACACCTACAACAAATTCGATCCGACCTCGCCCTTTGGCGGCTACAAGGAAAGCGGCTTCGGCCGAGAGGGCGGCCGGCAAGGGCTGCTCGACTACTGCAAACTCGTTTAACAATCCGAAGGAATTCAGAAGCCAGAAAACCAGAAATCAGAAATCCGGAACCGAACTCCTAGTTCATGGCTTTCTGGTTTCTGAATTAATCCTCCCTGTTTCATGTCCCGTCTCCCCATCACCAAGACCCCGAAGCCCTACGTCGGCGGCGCGTTCATCCGCTCCGAGAGTGGGCGCACGTTTCCGATCAAGGACGAGGCGGGAAATTTCTTCGCCAACATCCCGCAGTGCACGCGCAAGGATCTGCGCAACGCCGTCGAGGCCGCCGCGAAGGCCGGACCCGGCTGGGCGAAACGCACGGCATACAATCGCGGTCAGATTCTTTATCGCCTCGGCGAGATGCTGGAGGCGCGGCGCAAGGAAATGATCGATGTGCACGTCACGCTCGGCGGGCCGAAGGCGCTCGTGACGAAGGCGGTCGATACCGCAGTCGATCGGTTGATCTACTACGCGGGGTGGGCGGACAAGTATGAGCAGCTCCTCGGCAACGTGAACCCGGTGGCTGCGCCCTATTTCAATTTCACCGTCACCGAGCCGATGGGCGTGGTTGGCCTAATTGCGCCGGATCGGCCCCCGCTGTTGCCGTTGATTTCGTTGATCGCGCCGGCGATCGTGAGCGGCAACACCGTGGTGGCACTGGCCTCCGAATCCGTCCCGTATCCCGCGATCCTGTTTGGCGAGATGCTCGCGACCTCCGACCTGCCGGGCGGCGTGGTCAATATCCTCACGGGTTTCCGCAAGGAGCTCGTGCCGACCTTCGCCACGCACACGCACCTGCGCGCGATCAGCGCGGCGGGCGTGTCGGCCGAAGAGCGCAGGGCCCTCCGCCTTGGCGCCGCCGAAAGTGTGAAGCGCGTGCGCTTCGCCGATAGCGAGACCAACTGGCTGGCGGAATCATCGCAAAACCTCGACGCGATCCGTGATACGCTCGAGTTCAAGACCACGTGGCACCCGATCGGGGCGTGAGGGTGCGGTAGCGTGATTGGATCGGGGGTGTCTCCAAAATACGTTTTGAGTAGGCCAGCGCGCTTGCGCGCGCCCAAGCCGCGCTCGCGAGGGAGCTGACCTACTCAAGCCAGCGCCAACGGGCCACTCGCTGGCGCTCGCGGCTATGCTGACGCCACGCCTTCGAAAACGCGGCGATCAATAGCCGACGGCTTTCGCATCCGACTTCCGCGGATCGGCGGCGCCGAGGCGGAGATTCGTCTTCGGATCGATCGCGATCGTCTCGGCATCGCCCTGGTAGGAGCCTTCGTAGCTGGCGCGTTCCTTGAAGACGTGGCCGAGTTTTTTCAGAATGGCGGCGGTGTCGGGGCTCAGGCCGTTGCGCTCGTAGCTGAGAGTGTCGGGCATCCACTGGTGGTGAATGCGCGGGGCCTCGACGGCCTGCGCGACACTCATGCCGTGGTCGATGACGTTGGAGATCACCTGCAGCACGGTGTTGATGATCGTCGGGCCGCCGGGGCTGCCGGTGACGAGGATGAGTTTGCCGTCCTTGGTGACGAAGGTTGGCGTCATCGACGAGAGGGGGCGCTTGCCCGGCGCGATGGAGTTGGCGGGGCCCTGGAGCAGGCCGAACATGTTTTTCACCCCGACCTTGGCGGTGAAGTCGTCCATTTCGTTGTTCATCAGAATGCCGGTGCCGGGAATGGTGACGCCGCTGCCGAAGCCGCCGTTGAGCGTGTAGGTGACGGCGACGGCATTGCCCGCAGCGTCGACGACGCTGAAGTGCGTCGTCTCGGTGGATTCGTGGGCGAAAAGCTGAGGGCCGAAAGTTGAGAGCTGAGAGACTTTCACCGGCCCGAGGCCCGGCTCGACTTTGTCGGAGGGCGTGGCGCGCGTAGGGGAAAAATCGCCCATGCGCCGCTTCAGGTAGTCGCGATCGAGGAGCTGCGCGGTGGGCACATTCACGAAATCCGGATCGCCGAGATACTCGGCGCGGTCGCGGAAGGCGCGGCGCATCACCTCGGTGAAGAGGTGGTATTTCGCGGCGGAGTTGGAGCCGAGCGCTCCGACATTGTGCGGTTCGAGCATCGCGAACATCTGGAGCAGCGCGATGCCGCCGGAGCTGGGCGGCGGCATCGTGACGATATCGTGGCCGCGGTAGGCGCCGCGGAGGGGCGTGCGCTCCGCGACCTTGTAGTTCTTCAGATCCTCGAGCGTGAGGGTGCCGCCGTTTTCTTTCATCGCGGCGGCGATGAGGCGCGCGGTCTCGCCCTCGTAAAATTCGCGCGCGCCGTTTTTCTGGAGCCGGGCAAACGTCGCGCCGAGATCGGGTTGTTGCCAGAGATCGCCGGTTTTCCAAAACGCGCCGGCCTTCAGGTAGATTTTTTTCGACTCGGCGAACTGCGCAAGGTGCGGCGCGTTGGCGCGGAAAAGCGCGGCACTGCCCTGCGAGACCACATGGCCGTCGGCGGCGAGGCGGCGCGCGGGCTCACAGACCTCGGCCCAAGTGAGTTTGCCGGAGCCGTTTTTCTGGAGGGCGAGCGCGAAGCCCGCGACGGAGCCGGGCACGCCGCTGGCGCGCCAGCCGACGACGGAAGAGTCGGCGCCCTCCATCACTTTGCCGTCGGGGCCGACATACATGTCGCGCGTCGCGGTCGCCGGCGCCGTCTCGCGGAAATCAAACACGAGGTCGCGCGCGCCGCCGGGCGTGCCGTCGCCCGCGAGGTGCACGAGCATGAAGCCGCCGCCGCCGATGTTG
>JANXSC010000019.1 GCA_025352845.1 Opitutaceae bacterium | reverse complement strand
CGGTCTCGCGATGCTGCTGCTGACCGCCAAGGGCGACGCTGCCTCGGCCGTGTGGGCGCTGGCCGACTTGCCGGCCGCGAACCGCAACGAGCACCGCGCGGTGTGGATGTCGGCCTTTGCGCACCTCGCCGCCCGCGAGCCCGATGCGGCGCTCACAGCCCTGCGCCGGCTCACGGCCGACTTTGTGCAGGACAACTGGTTCGTCGGCCCGACGGCCTATTGGGTCGGCCGGGCGCATGCGCAAGCCAGTCGCGGGGAGGCGGCGCGCATCGCGTTCGAGGCGGGGCTCGCCGTGATGGACGCGAAGCTGAAGGCGGCCTCCGACGACTACACCCTGCACGTCGCGCGCGGCGAACTGCTCGCGTGGCTCGGCCGCACGGAGGAGGCGCTCCGCGAAGCGCGCACCGCCACGGAACTCGCCGGTGGTCGCGACGAGTTGTTCTGGTTTATCTCGCCGGTGCGCATCTACGCCGCGCTCGGCCGCGCCGATGAGGCGATGCCCTTGCTGGAGAAGCTCTCCGCGCGCGAGGGCAAGGCGGTGCTATGGCCGCTCACCCCCGCGCTCCTGAGAATCGATCCGCTGTGGGACAAGCTGCGTGGTGACGTGCGGTTTCAAGCGCTGTGCATCGAGCCGGCAACGGTGGAAAGAAAAACCGTCGCGGTGCCGTCGGCGCCGCCGATCGACCAAAAATCCGTCGCCGTGCTGGCGTTCGCGAATCTCAGCGACGACAAGGGCAACGAATATTTTTCCGACGGCATCAGCGAGGAGCTGCTCAACGTGCTCGCGAAAATTCCCGGCCTGAAAGTCACGGCACGCACCTCGGCATTTTATTTCAAGGGTAAGGAGGTGCCGATCCCCGAGATCGCGCAAAAACTCGGCGTCGCCTACGTCGTCGAGGGCAGCGTGCGGAAGGTCGGCACGCAGGTCCGCATCGCCGCCCAGCTCATCAAGGCGGCGGATGGTTTCCAAGTGTGGACAGACTCGTTCACGCGTGAGTTGAAGGACATCTTCGCCGTGCAGGACGAGATCGCGGGGCTCATCGCAAAAAATCTGGAGCTCAAGATGGGCATGGCCTCGTCCGTGACACGCCGCGAGGTGAAGCCCGAGGCTTACCGCCTCCTCCTGCAAGCGCGGTTTTTTGCGCAGCGCGAGAACCGTGACGGGCGCTTGCGCTCCCTCGAATATTACCGTCGCGCGATCGTCGAAGACCCGGGTTACGCGCAGGCCTGGGGAGAACTCGCGCGGGTGTATGCGATGCTGGCCCGCTACGGCGACCTGCCGATGCAGGAGGGCATCGGTGAAGCGCGAACGGCCGCGGAACGCGCGCTTGAGCTGAATCCCGCTGAGCCGTCCGGCTCCAACGCACTCGGGTGGGTCCAGCGGCTCGCCGATTGGGACTGGCACGGCGCCCGAAAATCCTTCGCGCGGGCACTGGCGCTAGCGCCCGACGATCCGACCTTTCTCAGCGACGACGCGGTCATCCTGTGGAACACCGGACAAGAGGACGAAGCCATCACCCTCGCCCGCCGGGCGATCGAGCGAGATCCGTTGAGCGCCCGGGCCCATTGCACCCTGGGTGAACTCCTCTCGATGGCGAATCGCGACGCGGAGTCGGTGCAGATCTTCAGCCGGGCCATCGAGCTGTCGCCCGAGCTCGAGGCTTACCACGCGCTTCGCGCCACCAATTTGTGCCGCTTGCAGCGCTACGCGGAGGCTGAGGCCAGCTTGGCCGGAGAGCCGAACGAAGGGTTTCGCTTGATGGCCGAGTCGGTGAACGCGAGGCAGCGCGGCGATCTCGTCGCGTCGGTCAAGGCGCGGGGCGAACTGATCGCTAGGCATGGTGCGCGCATGGTGGGTTGGATCGGGCTGGTGTATGCGCACCAAGGAGAAAACGATCAGGCGTTTGCCTGGTTGGAACGCGCCGCCCGGGAACACGACCGCATGATCCCGTGGATGAGAAATCACAACTATCTGCGAGGCCTCCATGCTGATCCGCGCTGGCCGGTGTTCCTGAAAAAGATCGGCTTGTCCGACGAGCAGTTGAAATGAGCGCCGCAGAAAACAAAGCCGTCTTCCTCAGCTACGCGTCGCAGGACGCGGCGGCGGTGCGGCGCATCTGCGACGCGCTGCGCGCGGCAGGCATCGAGGTGTGGTTCGATCAGAACGAACTGACCGGTGGCGACGCGTGGGACCGGAAGATTCGCGGGCAGGTGGCGTCGTGCGCGTTGTTTCTGCCGGTGATCTCGGCGGCGACGCAGGCGCGGCTCGAAGGGTATTTCCGGATCGAGTGGAAACTCGCCGCGCAGCGCACGCACGCGATGGCGGACGAGAAGACGTTCCTCCTGCCCGTCGTGATCGACGGCACGCGCGACGCGGAGGCGAAAGTGCCGGCGGAGTTCAAGGCCGTGCAGTGGACGCGGCTGCCGGGCGGCGAGACGCCGGAGAAATTTTGCGCGCGGGTGAAGGCGCTGCTCGGCGGGGAGACTGTAGCCGCGGTCGCTGACCTCGGCCCGGCCTCAGCGAGGCCGGCTACAACACGCGCCGAGGGCGGCGCGTCTCCAGCTAACCCCAAGGTGGGCCGCCGCGTCCCTGCGGCGGCATGGATCACCGCGTTAGTCGCAACGCTCGCGGTCTTCGTTTTCATCGCGCAGCGTCGAGGCGATTCGGCATCGCCACCGGCGAATGCGGGCGCAGGGACGCGCCCGCCCACCGCGGAAAAATCCGCCGCGCCAGCCGCCGCCTGGCCGCGCGACGTGGAGTTGCGCCGCGCGATGGAATTGGTCAACGGCATCGAGGGAATCAGCGAGGACTTTGCGCTGGCCGAGGAGATCGCCACTAAGGCGCTCGCAAAAAATTCCACTGATCTTGAGGCCGTCACCGTGATGGCGCGCGTGCAGGTGGCCTATATCTTCCGCGGCTTCGACCGTTCCGATGAGCGCCGCGCCACCGCGCAGCGCTACGCGGAGCGCGCCGTGCAGCTGGGCAACAATGATCCCGAGGCGCTCGGGGCGCTGGGCGTTTTTCTCACCCACGCCCAGGGTGGCGATTTCGCCCGCGGGCGCGAGCTGCTGGAGCGGGCGATCGCGCTGAAGCCCGGCGAGCCATTTTTCCACCGGCATCGCGACAACGGGCTTTTCTTTGACGCCAAGATTCCGGAGGCCGAGGCCATTGTCGCGGCGGAAAAGACCGCCGCGCTTTTTCCCGACGACCCGCTGGCCCAATACGAGCTCGGGCGGCATTACCGTGATCTCAGCCGGATCGAAGGTGCGGAGCGGGCCTTCGATCGCGCCCTCGCGCTCGCCCCGATCGCCAACGCCATCGTGTGGAAGGCCCGCGTCGCGCTCTGGGTGCGCGGCGATCCGAGCGAGATGAAAACGCTTTTGGCGCGAGTGCCGGCGCGCCAGCGCGCCACCGAGCGCGTGGTCCTGAGTCGGTGGACGCACGCGATGGTCAGCGGCGAGACTGACGATGCGTTGGAGGGATTGGCCGGACTGACGGGTAAATGGGTGGAAGATTTCGAGTATAACGGACCGAAGGCGCTGCTCATCGCGCAACTGCGCGAGCTGCAGGGCAAACGCGCGATGGCGCGGCTCCAATACGAGGCGGCGCTGACCGACGTGCGCGCGCGGCAAGTGAAGGCACCCACGGATGCGGCGTTGCGCGGATTGGAGGCGTGGGTTCTCCACGGCCTCGGACGCGATCAGGAAGCGCTGCCGCTCAGTCGCGTGGAGCTGGAGGCGACGGGGCGGCCCTACGCCTACGCCCGGCTGGGGTCCTGGTGGTTCTCCATCCTCCCGCGCTGCCTCTTGCTCGGAGAAAAGGGGACCGCACTCCAACTCATCCGCGAAGCGGTGACGCCAGTGCCCGGCCCGCGTCGGCTAGCCGACGACCCGAGCGGAAGTTTTCTGACCGAAGCGCCGAATCTGACACGCGCGAGTCTCCGGCTGCGGTTCAAACTCGATCCGCGCATGGCACCGTTCCGTGATGATCCGGAGATTGTCGCGCTGCTCGCCGAGCCTGCGGCGGACGAAAAGAAAACCGTCGCCGCGCCGGTGCCGTTGAGCGAGGGCGCGCAGCTCGCGGCGCGGGCGCTGGCTTCAATTGCGAGGGTCGGCTTCACGCGCGACGATCTCGCCGTGGCGGAAGATCTCGCGAAGCGTGCGACCGACAAGGAGCCCGACTCCGCGACGGCGTGGGGCGTGCGCGCGGGCGTGCAGGCGGCGTGGATTTTCCGCAATTGGGATTACAGCGAAACGCGCCGGCAGGACACGCAGGCGCACGCCAACCGCGCGCTCTCGCTCGACCGCAACGAACCCGAGGCGCTGCTCGCGCTCGGGCATGTGCTGCGGGCGCAAGGCGGGCTGGAGTAAGCCGAGGCCCATTTGCGCCGGGCCGTGGCAGCCCACCCGACCCACGTCCGGCTGGCGCGTGCGCTGGCTTTCACGATTTCGTTTACGCGCGGACGCGAAACGGAGGCCCGCGCGGTGCAATTGGATATCTTGCGTCGCGCGTCCCGCGATCCGCTGCTGCGCTACGAAATCGCGATGAGCTACTGTGACTACAGTTTCTACGGCCCCGGTGGCACGATGGCGACGAATGTGGCATCGGCGATTGAGCATCTGGACGCCGCCATCGCGATCCAGCCGTTTGCCTCGGCGTTGATCCTGAAAGCCACTCTCATCGGTGGTTGGCGCGGCGACCTGCCGGCGATGCGCGCGGTGCTGGATCAGTTGGAGCAGCAGCCCATCGTCGAGCGCGCGGAGGACCGGGCGGTTTACATCACGATGTGGGCGGGCCTGATGGAGCGCCGGCCGGACCGCGTCGAGGCGGCGGCGGCGCTGACGGCGCGCAACTACACTGACGACATGGTCATGCTGATGCGGCCAAAAGCGTGGCGCCTCGCGCTCGCCCACCGACTCGCCGGCAAGGTCAATTCGGAGCGCGCCGCCTGGCAGTCGGCCGAGGCGGTGCTGCGCCAGCGAATCAAGGACGCTCCCGCCGATCCCTATTACCAGATCGAACTGGCGACCACACTGGCGTGGCTCGACCAACGCGAAGAGGCGACCAGGCTCGTCGCGGCGATCGAGCCCGTGTGGAAGGAAAATCTCCTCTATGGCCGGCCGCAGGCGCTGGCACTTTTCTACGCGGCGATGGGCGACGCGAAAAAAGCCGCTGCTTACCTACCCGAGCTGATCGACCAGACGCCGTTTGTGACGCGCAAGACCATTCCGCTCGATCCGTGGTGGGACAAGATTCGCGACGCGCCGGAGTTTGTGGCGCTCTTGTAGGAGCCGGCGGCGAAGAAGTAGTCGCCGGTAAACAGGGCGCATCTCAATTTCTTGCCGACGTAGATGCCATGAAGGCGGACAAGCGGGCGAAAAGCGCCCAACCTGTCCGCCGCGATGACAAACAATACCAGCGTTGCGAAACGGCTGGAACGCCTGGGGGAAACAAGGCCGAATCGATCAAGCTGGGATTGGATTTGCCCGCGCGCGACGTCGTCGCGGCCGAGGCGCCCAGCGCCGGGCGCCGCCAGAAGACCGACAACCTGGACGCCACCGCACTCACCGACCGGGGCGACCGTTTTTCCGGCGGGCAGGCGCGCCCGGATCCCGCCTTGGGCTCTAATCCGCCCTGGAGATGGGGTCGCTGCCTTTCGCGCTCCACTTTGCACACAGCCTCAGGCGCTGGCCCCACCACGCGCGGATAGCAGGTTAACTTGGACGACCGCCACGTTCAGGTCCGGGACGTGAGACCCTTCGCAACCCAGGCGCACCCCGCGCCCCGCTTCTTTCCCCATAAGCCGCTGAAAAGAACAACCACCCAACCGCTTTTTCCCGCTTGGCCCTCTCGCCATCAGAGCAGGGCGGGGTCTGGCCGCCGCGCCGCTGCGATTCGCTTAAACTCTTCCGCCGAAAGGCTGGAGAGTTTTTCTTTTCCCGCCTTTGCTGCCGCCATGTCCGCCCGCCCCTCCGCCGCGCAACTCACCGCGTTTGCCACGGCGCTGCTCGCGCGCGCCGGCCTCGATGCGGAAAAATCCGCGGCCGTCGCCGAGATTCTCGTCGAGGGCGATCTGCTCGGCCACACGACGCACGGGCTTGCGCTCCTGCCCGCCTATCTCGCCGATATTGAAAAAGGCGCGATGACAAAATCGGGCGAGCCGCGCGTCGTCGCCGATTTTCCCGCCGCCGTCACGTGGGATGCGCAGCGTCTCCCTGGCCCGTGGGTCGTGCGCCGCGCGCTTGATCTCGCGATGGCGCGCGCGCAGCAGAACGGCATCTGCACCGTCGCAATTCGCCGCAGCCACCACATCGCCTGCCTCGCCGCGTATCTCCAGCGCGTCACCGAGCAGGGCCTCATGGTGCTGCTCACGTGCTCTGATCCGAATGTGTGCAGCGTCGCGCCGTTTGGCGGTCGCCGCGAAGTGTTCACGCCGAACCCGCTCGCCGCCGCGTGGCCCACCGCTGGCGACCCCGTGATCCTCGATGTCTCGATGTCGATCACGACGAACGGCCTGACGAAACGCCTGCACACGGAGGGGAAAAAATTCCCCGGCGCATGGGCGCTCACCGCCGCCGGCGAACCCACCACCGATCCCGCCGCGCTTTCCACGAATCCGCCCGGCACGCTGCTCCCGCTGGGCGGCGTCGATCACGGGCACAAAGGCTACGCGTTTGCCCTGCTCGTCGAGGCGCTCACCGGCGGCCTCGCCGGCCACGGCCGCGCCGATCCAAAGGAAGGCTGGGGCGCGACCGTGTTTCTCCAAGTGATGAACCCCGCGTGCTTCGGTGGCGTGGAGGAATTTCGCCGCCAGACCGAACACATCGCCACGACGTGCCGGGCCACACCGCCGCGTCCCGGCTTCGATCGCGTGCGATTGCCTGGCGAGCGCGGACTCGCGCGCCGCGCCGAGCAGCTCGCGCACGGCGTCGCATTGCATCCGTCGATTTTGCCCGCGCTCGCGCCGTGGGCGGCGAAGCTTGGCGTCGCTCGGTTGTAGGACGGGGTCGCCGCACCCCGCCGTGAGCTTGAGCGGTGGCGCGGTGCTTCACCCCGCGCTTCGAATACCCTGAGTTTTCGAGCGCGGGCTAAAGCTCCGCGCTACGCCTTCCGCTCGCGAAATCAGCGCTTCGCGCCAAACAGCCGCGCGAAACTAAACTCGCCGCGCAGCTTCGCGCTCGACCCAAACTCGCTGCCGTCGGGTCCGAAGTTCGCCTTGAGGCCGATACCGAAAATCCAGCGTGACTTCGAGTGAAACGTGAGCATCGGCGGCAGTTGCCAGAGGATGCTCGGGTTCACCGAGAGAAAATTTTTGTTCCCGCGGCCGATGAGCGCGGTCGTCGTGTAGGTGCTGACGAGCGTGTATTTGAAGCGCTCGCTGTAGTCGACGAAGCAGCCGGCGGAGACGCTCGTCGAATTCGAGTGCGGCTGATTTTTCGCGAAGGAGCCGCGCACGTGCGCGTCCCGAATCAGGTCCGTGCCGACACTTACAAACGGCGCGAGCTTCGGGTGGTTCGCCCAGCGCTGGGCAAACGTGACGTAAGGCGAGAAATGGTAAAAACCATCGGTCATGTCGAGTGGCGGCCGGCCGACGGGGATTGAAGTGTTGAGGCCCGTGCTCGTGTCGACGATGGGCTTCAGCCAGTCGAGCCACTGGTATTTTCCGCCGAGGCGCAGGACGCCCACACCGTAGCCCGCGCCGGATTTTTTCAGGTGATGCTCGAGAAACGACTCCACCTCCGCGCTGACCTCGGTGTGGTTGTTCACGCCCACGCGCACCCCGACCGGAACGCGGAGATAGTCGCGATGCAGCAGATCGCCGAAGTGCGGGTGCACGATCAGTTTCAGCGAGGCTTTTTCGACGGTCTTCGGCAGGTCCACATCGAAGAGTCCGCGCACGCGCGAGAACGCCTCGGGATCCTCCGCAGTGGTTTTTTCCGTGACCGTCGTCTGCGCCCGGGCCGCAGGCAACACCGCGATCAGCATGAGATGCATGACCGCAGACACGATTCGTGCCGACAGCGATTCGAATTTCATGACTTGTCGGACAACATCGCCCGAATGCGGCTGATGTCCAAACGAATGTTGCTACGCACGGTCGGGCAGCGCCATTTCCCGCCTGACATTCCTCGGCCCGGGCCGCACAACCTTTCCTTTCGCCATGACCCCCGCCCAACTCCGCCGCGCCCGCGCCGCCCTCGAAACCTTCGCCGTCGAGACGCCCTCGTGGGGCTTTGCCGACACCGGCACGCGTTTCGGGAAATTTTTCCAAGACGCCGCCGCGATCGATCTTGGCGACAAGCTCGCCGATGCGGGCCACGTCCACGCGCTCACCGGCTGCTGCCCGACCGTCGCCGTCCACGTGCTGTGGGACTTCAAGCCCGGTGAGGATCCGAAGGCTGTCGCGCGCCTCGCGCGCAAACACGGCGTGAAGATCGGCGCGATTAACCCGAACCTGTTTCAGGACCAGTGCTACAAGTGGGGCTCGTTCGGCAATGCCGACGCCGCGGTCCGCACGCACGCGCTCCAGCACTGCATCGACTCCATCGCGATCGGCAAGGCGGTGAACAGCGAGTATCTCTCGCTCTGGTTTGCCGACGGCACCAACTACCCCGGCCAGGAAAGCATCCGCGATCGCAAGCAGCGCTTCGAGGCGGCGCTACGCGAGTGTCACCGCCGGCTCGGCCCGAAACAGACGATGCTCGTGGAATACAAACCCTTTGAGCCCGCCTTTTACGCGACCGACATCGCCGACTGGGGCATGGCGCTCCTCCTCGCGAAGAAGGCCGGTCCGCGCGCCAAGGTGCTCGTCGACACCGGCCACCACTACAACGCGCAGAACATCGAGCAGATCGTCGCGTGGCTCCTCGACGAGGACATGCTCGGCGGTTTCCACTTCAACGACCGCCGCTACGCCGACGACGATCTCACGCTCGGTTCGATCGATCCCTACCAGGTCTTCCGTATCTTCCACGAAATCCATTTCTTCGCCGCCGACCGCGGCCGCCTGCCGAAGATCGCCTACATGATCGACCAGTGCCACAACGAGAAACCCAAGATCGAGGCGACCATCCAAACCGTCGTCATGGCGCAGGAACTTTATGCGAAGGCCGCGCTCGTCGATCACGCCGCGCTCCGCCGCGCGCAGGCGAAGAACAACGTCGTCGATGCCGAATTGATTTTGAAAAACGCGTTCTTCACCGACGTGTCGCCCGCGCTCGCCGCGTGGCGCAAGGCAAACAAGCTCCCCGCCGACCCGCTCGCCGAACACCGCCGCACCGGCTACGCGAAGACCGCCGCCGCCGACCGCAAGCGCCGTCGCAAGGAACTCGGGCTGACGCAGGGCGGAAGTTTTGCGTGAGGTGGGGCGGCTGTTGCAGTTGTAGGGCGGGGTCTCCTGACCCCGCCTCAGGGAAAGTGTGAACACGCATCCCAGCACGGCGGGGTCGGGCGATCCCGCCCTACATTGAGCTGTTTCATTTTTCCCGTCTCGCCGGGCGGCCTGAAGTCCGCCCTACTGTTCGCATCCCCATGCGCCCGTTTTTCTCCGCTTCTTCGTTCTTCGTGTTCCTGTGTGCTTCGGTTGCACTGCCGGCGGCCGATCAGAATTGGGCGGCGTATCTCGGCGACGCGGGCGCGACGCACTACTCGACGCTGACACAACTCACGCCGGCCAATGTCGCGCGGCTCCAGCCGGCGTGGACGTATCACAGCGGCGGGGCCGACGCCAACAACCGCTCGCAGATCCAGTGCAACCCGCTCGTGATCGAGGGCGTGCTCTACGGCACGTCGCCGAAGCTCGTGCTCTTCGCGCTCGACGCCGCCACGGGCCGCGAGCTGTGGCGCTTCGATCCCACCGCGGTCGCGGGTTCGGCGGGGGGCGGAGGTGTCAGCCGCGGGCTCGCGTGGTGGCAGGAAGGCGGCGAGCGCCGGCTGATGTTTTCCGCGGGCCGTTTCCTCCACGCCATCGATCCGGCGACGGGCAATCCGATCGCGACGTTTGGCTCTGGCGGGCGGATCGATTTGCTCGATGGCCTCGATCGCGATGTGACCGGGATGTCGCTCGCGTCCACGACGCCCGGAGCGATTTTTCGCGATCTCATCATCATGCCGATGCGGCTGGCGGAGACGCTGCCGGCGGCACCCGGACACATCCGCGCGTTCGATGTGCGCACGGGCGCGCGCCGATGGATTTTCCACACCATTCCGTTTCCCGGCGAGCCGGGCCACGAGACCTGGCCCGCCGATGCGTGGGAAAAAAGTGGCGCGGCCAATTGTTGGGCTGGCCTCGTGGTCGATCACACGCGCGGGATCGCGTTCGTGCCGACGGGCTCGGCGGCCTTCGATTTCTGGGGCGGCGACCGGCACGGCGACAATCTCTACGCCAACTGCCTGATCGCGCTCGATGCCGCGACGGGGAAACGGAAATGGCATTTTCAATTCGTGCACCACGATCTCTGGGACCGCGATTTACCGGCGCCTCCGGTGCTGTGCGAAGTGACGCGCGGCGGGAAAAAAATCGCCGCCGTCGCGCAGGTCACAAAGTCGGGTCACGTGTGGGTGTTCGATCGCGAGACGGGTGAATCGCTCTTTCCGTGGCGCGAGGAGCCCGTGCCGAAGTCGATGCTCGCGGGCGAGAAAACGGCGCCGACGCAACCGCGGCCGCTGAAACCCGAGCCCTTTGCACGGCAGCTCTTCACCGAGGAGGAAGTGACGAACATCTCGCCGGAGTCGCGTGACGCGGTCTTAAAGCGCCTGCGCGCGGCGAACCCGCACGTGGCCTTCGATCCGCCGAGCGAGCGCGGCACGATTGTGCTGCCCGGCTTCGACGGCGGCGCGGAGTGGGGCGGCCCCGCCGTCGATCCGCGCGGCGTGCTCTATGTGAACGCGAACGAGATGGCGTGGATTCTCACGATGGTACCGGCGAAGACCGCCGCGCCCGTGGGCTCCGGCGCCGCGCTCTACCAGCAGTTCTGCATGTCGTGCCACGGTGTGAACCGCGAGGGCAACGCCGGGCAGAACATCCCGCCGCTTGGCCCGGTCGCGCAGAAAATGAAAACCGCCGACGTGCTCGCGCTCTTCGCGACGGGCAAGGGCGTGATGCCGTCGTTCGGATTTTTGCCCGACGATCAGAAGCGCGCGCTGGCCGATTTCATCCTCGGCCTCACGCCGTCCGCCGCCGCGTCCGCGACCGGCAAGGCCGCCGCGCCCGCCGCGCGCAGCCCTTACGCGACGACTGGCTACAACCGCTTCTTCGATCCCGAGGGTTATCCCGCGCTGCGCCCGCCGTGGGGCACGCTCAGCGCCATCGACCTCAACACCGGCGAATACCTCTGGAAAAAAACGCTCGGTGAATTTCCCGCGCTCACGGCGCGCGGCATCCCGCCGACCGGCGCGGAAAATTACGGCGGCCCCGTCGTGACCGCCGGCGGCGTGCTCTTCATCGCCGCGACCAAGGACGAAATGATGCGCGCCTTCGACGCGAAGACTGGCGAGAAATTGTGGCAGACTTCACTTCCCGCCGCCGGCTACGCCACGCCCGCCACCTACAGCGTCAACGGCCGCCAGTTCGTCGTGATCGCCTGCGGCGGCGGCAAAGTCGGCACCAAGTCCGGCGACGCGTATGTGGCGTTTGCGCTGCCGTAGGGATGGTTTTCGCGATTAGGCGTTTCGTTCGATGCGATGATGCCAATAGCCGGGTTCGCGGCTGCAATGCATGACGGCGTAAATGCTGACGCGCTCAAACTGCACCTCCCACCGGTAATAGATAACGAAGGGAAAATGGTGGAAGACGTAGCGGCGAATCGACGGCTCCTCGACCACCGGCCACCGCGTGGGCGCGGCGACCAAGGAGGCGACCGCAGACTCAACGTCCGAAACAAAACTATCCGCAACGCGGGCCGAAGCCTCGGCGAGGTAGTAGTTGGCGGCTTCCGCGTATTCGAAGAGAGCCTCGGGATGAAACCCGTGGGTCGCAGGCATCAGTTTGCCGCGCGCGCTGCAGCCACGATGCGGCGCACATGAGCCAGCGCCTCTGCGCCCGGAACGAGTGCAATTTTGCCCGACTCCACATCGGCGATTCGCCGGCGAACCTCGGAAATCTGGGCCTCGGCGAGGGCAGGGGGCATGTTGTGGGCAAGCCGCTCGACGAGGCGGTCGGCGAGCTCGGCTCTCTCGGGAGCGGAAAGCTGCTCCGCCTTTTCGAGGATGTGGGCAACGGCCTGAGTCATGGATTCAGAATGTATGCAGGCTGGGTTCGAGCAAGCGCGGAGAAGCGGTGACTTCGCGTCCAAGCAATCGAGGCAGGCTTGGCATCGTTAGACGCTGACCCGCTGGACCCCGATAAACTCCGTGCGTGGCCGGAACTCGCGCTCAACTTTCAGGCCCAATTCGATCGCTTCGCGGATCCGCCCGATGATGTTTGTCGAGCGAACGTGCCTGCGTGGGCCAGCCCGGCAACTCGGGCACGGTGGCCACATATTAGCCATCTTGGTCGCGCTCCATGATGACGCTGAACTCGCGCTTGCTGGTTTCCCGCATGGGATGATGTGCGAGAGAGTCCGCCGTAGCGCAAGGCCGCGTGATGAAGCTAATCTGAACGAAATTCGGAATGAGAACTCGCAGCGTCGCTGTGGTTTTTGTGCGTTGTCAGTCGCAGCTTAATCCAGTGTTAGACCGATTCATTTCGGAAATCTTGAACCCATTTCATCACACTTCTGGAGAAGCTCGTGTAGGCGTAGAATCTCGTCCACAAGCGGCTGTAGCTCGAAGCGGACGCCAAGAATGGCGACTCGACCCGTATCGACGAAGTAAGCGCGGAACAAATGGTAAGGAACCTCCTCAACGTCAGGTTCCGGCCCAACATAATCCGGGAGAATATGTCCGACGATGTGCTGAGTTGAGAAGTAGTCGTCAAGATACTCATCATAATGCTCCATGCGATTCCGCAGTTCTCGTGATTTCAGTGGGTTAGAGTCATCGAGTTTGAAGCGTTCTCGGAGAAACGCGCCTCGCCTTTGGTATTTCTTCCCGGTCGGCCAAAAGAATCGAGAGATGGCCGCGCCCTGTAGTGCAATGTTCTGAAAGTGATTGAGGACAGGCTGGGGCGGTAACTTGTTTGGGGTCTTGACGTAGTCCTGTAGGTAGCGGGAAACCCACTCGGCAGAAATCAATGCCGACTCGGTGCATGATAGCAGACTGACAATGTAAAACGTCTCGAAAGGCGGGAAGATTACAAAATCGTCGTCGCTCATTGGGTCAGACGCCTAACATTGCTTTAGCTACAGCCAGAATTGGTTGTGGCCTCGCATAACGCGGCCGAGTGTTTGATACACATTAGCGGTCAATTGCCGATCAACCCGATAGTTGTCCACAAATATGCCGTGAACGCGCCGCCGACGATTCCGCCTGCATGGCTACGCGAGAGTGATCTCCCCCGCCGCCAGCCGGTGCAGAAACAACGCCACGATCTGCGCGCGCGTCGCCATTGTGGGGACGATGATGAATTCGCGGGCACTGTGGAGGTGGTCGCCGATGGGGCCGATGCCGTCGAAGGTCGGGAGGCCGCACTCGGCGAGGAAATTTCCGTCGGAGGCACCGCCGGTGTGGACCCAGGAAAACGGCGCTACGCCGACATCGCGCGCGGCGAGCTGCCACTCGGGGAAGAGTTTCTCCTCAAGCGGTAGGCATTCCTTGGGCGGGCGGTTGAAGCGGAGGTCGAGTTCGAGGCGCAGGCCCTCGCGCGCGTTGATGATGGAGGCGAGTTGTTCGAGGCGCGTGGTGAGGAGGGCGCGGTCGGATATCTTGGTGACGCGCAGGTCGAGTTCGGCGGTGGCGAAGTCGGGCACGACATTCGTGGCGGGGCCACCGCCGCTGATGTTGGCGACGTTGACCAAGACGCCGGGCAACTCGGCGGGGAGTTGGTTTGCGGCCTGAAGAAATTCCCCGAGGGCGAGGATGGCGTTGCGCGCATCGCTCGGAACCTTGGCGGCGTGACCGGCGCGACCGTGACATTTCACGACGACTCCGCCGGTGCCCTTGCGCGAGCGGACGATATCGCCGTTGGGCCGCGTGGGCTCGAAGACGAAGCCGAACTGCGCGCGTTTCGCGGCGGCGACGAAGTGCGCGCGACTGCCGTGCGAGCCGGTCTCCTCGTCGGGCGTGAGCAGGACTTCCCAGCCGATTTCCCCGGCGTGCGGCGTCTGCTCGAAGGCTTGCAGCGCGGCGAGCATCGTCACGATGCCGCCCTTCATATCGGTCACGCCCGGGCCGTTGACGCGTTCGGCATCCAGCCAACGGCACTGCTGAAACGGATCGGTCTCCTCGTAAACGGTGTCGAAGTGGCCGCTAAAGAGCAGCTGCGTGCGCGCCTCGGGCCGGAGCCGGATGCGCAACGCATCGGCGGTGCCGGGGCAGGGCAGCTCTTCGAGTTGCGCGCCGGGAAACCGGCTGAACTTCGCGCGCAAAGCGTCGAGCATCCGGTCGAGCCCGGCGCGGTGGCCCGAGCCGGAATTGATGTCGGCCCAGCGGATGAGGAGCTCGGCGAGTTCGGGCGTGCGCGCGGGCAGGCGCGCGATGGAGTCGGGAATCGTCACGGCGAAAACGATAACGTTAAGCCAGTGCGTCGTGCGGGGTCGATTTGTTTACCGTCACGCAACAAAACCGACACACCGCCGATGTCCCGACGTGGCACCCATGATCCAGACAACTTGGTTAGCGAATTTCACCGGGCGGCGCCGTGGGCGCACGCGGCGGGGAAAATCGCTCACTTCTTTTTCTTCGCGGCCTTGTCGGCGTCCTTTGCCGCCGGGGCGTCCTTCACCTCGATGGCGGCGGCGGTCATCTTGTAGTAAACGGTGACCTTGCTGCCGACGGCGAGCTTGCCCTCGACCTTGGCGGTGCCACGGGCGATTTCCCATTTCTCGTCGCCCTTCATGACGGTGATGACGCTCTCTGTGAGAGCGACGATGGGGCCGGTGACCTGGTAGTCTTTGGCGCTTTCGGCGCGGGCACCGAAAGCGAGGACGAGGAAGAGCAGCGGGAAGAGGTGTTTTTTCATGCGTTATGAAAGCAGGCGCAAATCGGTGCGGAAAACAATGCGCGAATTTCGGAGCGAAATCCGCGAGTTCGCGACTCAGGCGCAATATACCCCGCCGTTGATGTCGAGGGTCACACCCGTGATGAAGCCGTCGAACTCGCCCGCGAGAAACACCGCGGCGCGCGCCACATCGTCAACGTTGCCAGCGCGGCCGAGTGGGATTCCGGCGACGGTTGCGCGGGCCGCCTCAGGCGTCGTGTGCGTATTGTGAAAACTCGTGCCCAAGATCAGGCCGGGGGCGAGGGCGTTGACGCGGATGCCCTGCGGGCCAACCTCAACCGCGAGCGCGCGGGTGAACGTGAGCACGGCGCCCTTGGCCGTGGAGTAGGCGAGCGAGCCGGGGTGGCCGCCCTTCCGGCCGGCGACCGAAGCGAGATTCACGATGCTCGAGCCCCCGCGGGCCTGCGCCGCGGCGAGATGCGGCACGGCGGCGCGTGTGACTTTGCGCAGCGAGCCGACGTTGAGCATGATCGTCTGCGCCCAGAAATCGTCGTCGGCCTCGGTGATCGAACGCCGGCCGATGAGTGAACCGGCATTGTTGATCAGAATGTCGAGCCCGCCGAGAAATTTCACCGCGTCGGCCACGAGCCGGTTGCAATCCTCCGTCCGCGTGAGATCGCCCGCAATCGCGAGACAGTGCCGGCCGAGTGAAGTGGCTTCGCGCACGAGCGCCTCCGCTGCTTCGCCGCTGCTGCGGTAATGCACGACGACATCGCACCCCGCGCGCAGGAGATGCCGGCTGATCGCGAGCCCGATGCCCTGCGCACCGGCGGTGACGAGCGCGCGTTTGCCGAGGAGTTTGCTCATGGCGCGCGAGGCTTGAGCGTTATCGGTCGCGGTCAACTTTCGAGCGTGCGCGGTCGCAAAGACTACATCGCCGCGCCGACGCCACCGAGCTTGGCGGCTTTCTTCACAAGCGACATCGCAGCGGCGAGCTTCAGATCCTCGAGTTTCTTAAACGTGATGCAACTGCGGCCGACTTTGACCTTGCCGAGTTTGGCCGCGGCTTGTTCGGCGAGATAGCCATCCTTGTCTCCCGAGCAGATATAGAGGCTGTAGTAATTTTTCCGCGCGCAGAGCCCGACGATGAACCAATCGCCTTCGCGGCCGCTGGAATATTTGTAGTGGAATTTCCCGTAGCCGATCATGCCGGCGATGATAATGGGTTCGAGCTTCGGTGCGGCGGCGCGGATCGCGCGGTGCAACGCCTCCATCGGCGCGCGGCGATCGTCGGGGAGCGCGGCGAGGTAGGCATCGGGAGTGGCGGGAGTTTTCATGGAGTCTGCGAGTGAACCGGGATGGAGCCTCTTCGCGCCGAGGTCGATTTCGGAATGGCACAGGCTGGGTTGACGAGTGTAACAGGAAGTGAGGTCGGCGTCGCGGTGCGGGAAGTGGCACGGGCGTCCCGCCCGTG
>JANXSC010000003.1 GCA_025352845.1 Opitutaceae bacterium | reverse complement strand
GCGCAGATGATGAAGGGGAAACCGAAGCGCGCGCGGTAGCTGTCGTTGAGTTTTTGGAATGTGCCGAGTTCGTCCGCGCTCATCTGATTCAGTCCGGCGCTCGCCTGCTCACGCGTGGATTCGGCCGTGAGCTTATTCTGCTGCGCGAGCCGCCCCGCGAGATCGGGGTGCGCATGGATGAGGGCGCTTTGCCGTGCGCGCGAGGCCGCGCGCATCGTCGCGCAGAGTTCGGCCTGCAGGTGCGCCGCATCGCGAAAGGGACGCTTCGGCCACGTCTCATCCGCCACCCACGGCGAATGCTCGAAGAGATGCCCGAGCGCAGCGGTGAAGGCGGCGCGAGGAATCTGATTCAACTCGAACAAAGCAGGCATCAACCAAGGCATCTGGAACTCATGAAATCATGAGCGAATGCATGGATTCCTGATTTCCTGAGTTCCAGATTAATGTCTCACGGCATCAGCTCATACGCCGGCAGCGAGAGGAACTCGTCAAACGTCGCGCTCTTCGACATCCGCATGAACAGCTCGACCGCATCCTTGAAGTGCCCGCCGTCGTAGCGCACGTCGCCATATTCGGCGCGGATTTCTTTCAGTTCGTCGGCCAGCAGCGCGTCATACATCTCGCCGGTGATCTTGCGACCGTCGTCGAGCTTCGCGCCGAACTTTAGCCATTGCCAGAGCTGCGAGCGCGAGATCTCCGAGGTCGCAAGGTCCTCCATCAGGTTGTGGATCGGTTCCGCGCCCGAGCCGCCGAGCCACGCCTCGAGGTAGCGCACGCCAACGTGCAGGTTCCAGCGCACGCCCTGCTCCGTAATCGGACCGTGCAGCGGCGCGAGCAAATCGGCCGCGGTTGTTTTCACGTCGTGGAAACGGTGCAGGCTGTTGGGCCCGGTCATGTGTTTGCCAAACGCCTCGATCGCGGTCGCAACGAGGCCGGGATGCGCGACCCACGTGCCATCGTGGCCGTCGGCGGCCTCGCGTTCCTTGTCGGCACGGACTTTCGCGAGCGCGGCGTTGTTCGCCTCGGGGTTGTTCTTGATTGGGATCTGCGCGGCCATGCCGCCCATCGCGTAGGCGCCGTGGCGGTGGCACACGTTGATCACATGGAGCGCGTAGGCGCGCATGAAGGGCACCGTCATCGTAATCAGCGTGCGGTCGGGAAACAGATACTCGGGGCGGTTGCGCAGCTTCTTCACGAAGCTGAAAATGTAATCCCAGCGCCCGCAGTTGAGCCCGCTCGCGTGTTCGCGCAGCTCGTAGAGAATTTCCTCCGCCTCGAACGCGCCGAGGATCGTCTCGATGAGCACGGTCACGCGCACACTGCCGCGCGGAATCCCGAGCGCCGCCTGCGCGTGGAGAAACACGTCGTTCCACAGCCGCGCCTCGAGGTGGCTCTCCAGTTTCGGCAGGTAGAAATACGGGCCGCTCCCGCGCGCGAGCAGCTCCTTGGCGTTGTGGAAAAAATAAAATCCCCAGTCGCAGAGCGAGGCGCTAATGCGCTTCCCGCCGAGCAGCACGTGCTTCTCCTCCATGTGCCAGCCGCGCGGGCGGGCGACGATGGTCGCGGTCTTTTCCTTCAGCGCATATTTTTTCCCCTCGGGTGAAGTAAAGGTGATCGTGCGGCGCACGGCGTCGCGCATGTTGATCTGGCCTTCAATGACGTTTTCCCATGTCGGCGAATTGGCATCCTCGAAGTCCGCCATCCAGCACTGCGCGCCCGAGTTGAGCGCGTTGATCGCCATCTTGCGATCCACCGGACCCGTGATCTCGGTGCGGCGATCCACGAGGTCGGGCGGCGGCGGCGGCACGAGCCAGTCACCGCCACGGATGTGCGCCGTCTCGGGGAGGAAATCCGGGAGCTTCCCCGCATCGATCTCGCGCTGGCGCTCGACGCGGCGGGCGAGGAGCTGCTCGCGGCGCGGGCCAAACTTCGCGCATAGCCCGGCAACAAAAGCGCACGCCTCGGACGTGAGCACCTCCGCGAAGCGCGGATGCAGTGGACCGGTAATTTCGAGACCGCCAATCGGCTGGGATTTCATAGCCACGCAGCGTGGTTATGGCGTTGTCACGTGTCAGCACGATATTCGCCGCGTCGTTTCGGGGGGCGCATCTCACTTTCTTGCCCGCTTCATTGAGAGGAAGCGCGCCGCAGCGTAGCACGGTCAGGCTGACCGTGCTGGGTCGGAAAACGCGGTCAGGCTGACCGCGCTACGCCCGGCGTCGGCCGCAGTTGCAAGAAACTGAGCTGCGCCTGCGACCGGCCACG
>JANXSC010000630.1 GCA_025352845.1 Opitutaceae bacterium | reverse complement strand
GCGTGGCTGGCATGATGGCATCCCCAATGCCTCGTTCGTGCCACGCGCGGGAAATTTCCCAAGGGCATGGTTGGGTAACGGCTCGCACCATTTCATCTCGTGGCGCGATTTAGGATTTCGATTCCTCGGGTGTCGGCCACCGGTCATTCGCTAACCAGTGAACGGGGGTCCAAATCGTTTGGGCGAGTTGAGGGAAGTTTCAGCCCGAGTTTCATCGCCATGGCAGGCAAACCGACCGCAGCCTCCGCCCGTGGTGGTAACGGGCTTATCGCTGCACGCGAATCAAGTTGCCAGCTGAAGGCGGCGACACGCGGGAGTTTTTTTCCAATCACCCGCACCGCAACGCGGTCGGTGACTGACGCGACGTGGCACGGTGCAAGCAAAGTCGGTGGGTGTCTCCCTCATCGTTATGAAAACAAAAATCATCACCGCATTGGTTGCCTCGACCGGTTTCATCGCTGCCGTTGCATCCGCCCAGGATGCTCGGGTGAGCCTACGCCTGATTTGCCGGCCACTGGGAGGGTCCCACCGCCCAACGTCCGGACCTTCGTGACGCCTCATCGGGAGCGTATGGGCGGGCGCTACGGCTGGATTCCGAGCCACTGGCAATAGTCGTGATCGACCCAAGTGCGGCTTCACCGATGTTTCAACCCGCGGGCCCCGGCTACCGGCCCCATCCGCCAGCTGCGGACGGCGGCGATTTTCCGTCCTCAGCGCGCGCTTTGGTCGTAGCCCAAGCGCGTCCGTTTACGGCGGGGCGGTTTTTTCGAGCTGTTCAAATCGCGGGGCGACCCGATGCCCGAGGGCTTCGAGCACTTTAAAAAAGCGCCAGAAAAACAAGCCGCTCACCAGAAGCACCACCAGCGCCCACAGCAGATGGCGGCGGGTCCAGCTTTGCGGCCTCGGCATAAACGCCACCAGCGAAAGAATGGCCGCGACGAGAACCACGGCATCGAAGCTGGCCCGTTGCCAATATCCCCCGCCCAAGTGCAGCCACATGCCGAATTCATCGAACGTGAGTGCCAGACCGATGCCGTAGCCGTGGGCAGTGGCGGTCAGCCAGCGGCCGGCGGGACGGGCGAACAACATCACCGCGCCAACTCCCGCCAGCAGGAATATCCCATAGTTGAGGTGGTGGACGTGCGTGCCGCCGACGAAAAGAAAAAGATCCGGCAGCAACCGCGCCATGATCAGGTAAACCAGAATCCGCGTGGCGGCGAACGTCAGCACGAATGTGATGAGGACCAATCTTGCGGTGGATTTGGCGTGTTCGATCACGCGGTCTCGATGCCACCTCGACGGCGCCGGCGCAAGCTGCCGCGCGATCTTGAGCGCGCGGACTTTCCGCGGTCATCCGCTACTTCACCTCGTAGATCTCGATGAAGGCCAGGCCGGGTGCCCCACGGCCGTTGAATTAAGGCCCGCAACCGCGCCCTATCGTCGCTTGCGAGCGCTCCCAGGCCACGCGTCCGGCGTGGCGTTGGGGGCGACGGCGAACGGCGCCGTGTGATCCATGACGAGGCACCGGGCGCGAGCTGGCATCGATGCGGGAGAGTGGCGAGATGGAGCAGCCCGAGAGCCAGAGCGCGAGGAGCAAGGTGGCGGGCAATTGGTTTGGCGGGTGCGGTGCCAACGAGGCTGCGATGGCGTTGCACGGCGGAGAAAATCGGGCGGTTCGCCGTCGGTGGCGGCGAGGTTCCGGGTCTAATCTCCTCGTGAATCAGGGGTTTGTAATCGCAGGCGAAGTGAGGCGATCCATCCTGCCGCGGTCCCTTTTCTCCTGCGTCCCAAAGAATCGAGCGCGTGGGCGGCGATGCGATTGGCCGTTTGGTTCCCAGGCGCTGGTCAGCGGCCTATCGGTTCGGTCTGCCAACGGGCGTTTGTGGTTCGACGTAGCCACGGAGACCATGCGCTCGCCGTGCTCGCAGGCGCGCGATCCAAAAAAACGCGGCACCCGCCGGGTGAATTGCGGCCCGATGCCGCGATGGCACTCGCTACGCGGGCGCGCCAATATAGCGGTGCACGAGCGCCAGCAACGACTCCAGATCGATCGGTTTCTGGAAGAACTCGTGGGCGAATTTATCGGCCCCGCCCACCGTATCGAGCGGCAGCGCGGTGATGACGAAAATCGGGAGGCTCGGGCGCTGGAGGTTTTCGTGAAACAACAAATCCCAACCGCTGACCGCGGCCATCGAGAGATCGGTGATCATCAAGTGGGGCTGGTGGGACTGGAGATATTCCAACGCTTCCTCGCCACTGCCGGCGGCGATGATATTCCAGCCCTCGGTCATGAGCACGCGGCGCAATCCCTCGCGCACCGCCGCGTCATCATCGACGAGGAGAATGGTCGAACTCGCGCGATTTGCGACGTTGGGCCGGGCGGATTTCGGGGCCTCCGGGCTGGCTGGGCGATGGGTGGTTCGGGGATGCGGGGCGGGGCGGTGGCGGATGGGCATGGGGAATCAGGGGTTTTTCGCGGGCAGTTCGCGACAGGGCAGAAACACCGCGCCGAGCGTCGGGTGCCGCGTGAGGAAATCGCGGAGCGGGGCGTGGGCCGCGAGGAAATCGGCATCGCGGATCGACTCTGGTTTTTGCACGAGCGCGAGTTCCAGCTCGGGGTCGGCATCGAGGATGTCCTTCAGCTGGGCGATCTCCGAATAGCGCAGCGGGGCGTTCGCCTGCCGCAGCAAGGCGCGGTGGAGAAAGTAGCGCGGGTAAAGACCGAGCCCCGCCGGCACTTCCTGATTGGTGCGGAGGAACTCGTGGAGTTCCAAATTTTTCTTCAGAAAGCCTTGGTCTCCGGCCAAGGCGGGCTTGAGGCGCAACTCATCTTCGAGCAGCGGATGGTGATCGAGAAACCGATCGAATTCGCGCAGTGCACGGCGCACCGTGATGAGGGCATTTGACGGGGGCATGGCGGCGGCGGGATCGTCGCTCGCCTGGGCGGGCGCACTCCAGCCGAGCATCTGCGCCGCCAGCAGCACGACGGTCGCCAGCTTGGCCGGGTGGAGTCGGCTGAGGAGGTGGGAAAACATCGGGCGAAAATTATTCGGCCGACCCGGCGGGCAAAGCCGGGGCGGCCGTTGTTTTGGATGCGGGTCGTTAGGCGGCCCGGGAAATGAGGCGTTCGACTTCCGCGCGAAAGGCTCGAAATTTGAAGGGCTTCGAAACATACCCGGCGGCCCAGCGTTCCACCTCAGGGTGTCGGCCCAGCCCTTCGCTCGAAACAATCATGACGGGAATATCGGGGTGCTGGCGGTGGCAGAACGAAAGCAATTCCCAACCGTCACACCGCGGCATGTTGAGATCGCTGATGATCAGGGCCGGTCGCGCCGTAGCCAGGAGCAGTTGCGCGGCGAGGCCGTTTTCCGCGGCAAGCGCACGATACCCGCTTTGGCGCAGGAGCCAGACGATGATGTCGCGAATTTCCTTGGTATCTTCCACGACGAGCACCTGCGGAGCTTCGTCGTCTTCGACACAGACAAAAGTGTGGGCCCCGCCGGGGGAGTCGTCATGTCGGCAGATCATGCCGCGTGCCATTGCCATTTTCATGCCTGCGCGGGCGGAAACTTCTCCTGCCTCTGGCGGAGGCGGTTGTGAGATTCGCCTCGCGCCGGCGATGATCGCACTGGTTGCTTCGGCTATCACCCGCCGGTAACCCGCTTACCACTTGATGCACGATCCCGCCCAGGTTCTCCGCCGCCGCTTCGGCCTGCTCATCGCCTTGCTCGTGGCGGCGGTCGCGGTCTGTCTTGCGCTGGCTTTCTTCGCCGCGCGCGACGCGCACCGCACGCTCAATCAACTCGCCAACATCGAACTCGAGGCCGCACAGCTCGCGCGGCAGTTTCGCGGGGCGGTTGATGACCTGCACGGTGCCCTGCTGCGGATCGGCAGCGATCCGGCGGAAGACAGCGCGGTGGTCATTCAACTCCGCCGGCGGCGGTTGGATGAATGGCTGACGGCGCGACTGGCCGCCGCGCGCCGGCCCGAAGAACGCCAGATTTTGCAGCGGCTTGCGGCCGAGGTGCGCTCCTATTTTTTGAAACTCGACGGTGTCGTCTCACGGCCGGGCGGGCTGGCGGTGCCTCTGGAGCGCGAGACGATCGTGATGTTCGACGACAGCGCGAACCGCCTGCAAAGCATGGCCGACGACTTCGCCGCGGTGCATGACACCGATCTGCACGAGTTGCGGGATGCGTCGCTGGCCTCCGTGCTGTGGATGCGAAACCTCGTTTTTGTCTGCCTCGTCCTGCTCGTGGCGGCCATCGTTGTGGTCGTGGGCCTGGTCTATCGCGATGTGGTGCGACCGCTCCGCGCCAAGCTCTTTGAAAGCGAGACCTTGCTCGCGCAGCGCGAGAAACTCGCCGCGCTCGGCACGCTCGCCGCCGGCGTGGCGCACGAAATCCGCAATCCGCTCACGGCCATCAAGGCCCGGCTCTACACCCTGCGTCGCAGCGTCTCGTTGCCCGACGCAAAGGAAGATGTGCTCGCGATCGCGCAGGAACTCGACCGGCTCGAACGCATCGTGCGCGACGTGCTCGGCTACGCGCGTCCGGCCGACACCAAGCTTGGCGCGGTCGAACTGGCCGCCTGGTTGCGCGGCTTCGCCGCTTTCGTCAAACCGGAGCTCGAAGCGAAGAAGGTTTTGCTCGAGGTCGAGGCGGTTGCGCCGGTGGCCGCGCGCATCGACGCGGACCAGCTCCGCCAGGTGATGCTCAATCTCGTGCGCAATGCCCAGGAGGCCTTCGGCGACAAGCCCGGCCGCATCGTGCTCGCGTTGCACCGCGAGCGCGTCCGATTGCGCAATCGCGTGGCCGATGTGGCCGTGCTGAGCGTGACCGACAACGGTCCGGGCATTCCCGCCGAGCTTCACCCGCGGCTGTTCGATCCGTTTTTCACCACCAAGGCGGCTGGCACCGGGCTCGGCCTCTCGATCGTGGCGCGACTCGTCGAACAACACGGTGGTGAAATTGTTTTCCAATCGGTGCCCAACGCGGGCACGCGCTTCGACGTGCGCTTGCCCACGGCCGGCGATGATCGCCAGAGTCCGCCCGCATGAGTGCTCCCTATCGCATCTGCCTGATCGATGATGACGCCTCGGCGCGCACGGCGCTGGAGCGCGTGCTCGCCGCCGAAGGGCACGAGGTCGTGAGCTATCCCGACGGCAAGCGCGGCCTCGCGGCGGCGTTGGAGGAAGATTTTGACTGCGTGCTCACCGATCTGCGCATGCCCGGCATCTCCGGCATGGAATTGATCGACCAACTGCGCGCCGAGCTGCCGAACCTGCCCGTCGTGCTGATGACCGCGCATGGCACGACGGAGACCGCGATCGAGGCGACGCGGCGCGGCGCGTTCGACTACATCCTGAAACCGTTTGAAATGGAGGAGCTGCTCGCGGTCGTCACGCGCGCCGCCGCCGCCGGCCAGCGCGGCCACGAAAAAGTCGGCCTCGGTGACGAGGAAAAACGCGATGTCGCCCTCGTCGGCCAGAGCCGGGCGATGCAGGCTGTGTATAAGGAAATCGGGCGCGTCGCGGAAAAGCCGGTGAGCGTTTTGATTCTCGGCGAAACCGGCACGGGCAAGGAACTCGTCGCGCGCGCCCTCTGGCAGCACGGCGATCGGAAGGGCAAGGCGTTCGTGGCGGTCAACTGCGCCGCGATTCCCGCGAATCTGCTGGAGAGCGAATTGTTCGGCCACGAGCGCGGCGCGTTCACCGGCGCGGACCAGCGGCGGATCGGGCGCTTCGAGCAGGCGCACGGCGGCACGCTCTTCCTCGACGAAATCGGCGACCTCGCGACCGAGACCCAATCGAAACTCCTGCGCGTGATTCAGGAGCGCGTGATCTCGCGCGTGGGCGGGCGCGAACTCATCCCGGTGGACGTGCGCCTGATCACCGCGACGCACCGCGATCTGCCGGCGCTCGTGGCGGCGGGGAAATTTCGCGAGGATCTTTGGTATCGACTCAATGTCGTCGTCATCCCGCTCCCGCCCTTGCGCGAACGCCGCGAGGACATCGCGGCGCTCGTCTCCTATTTCGTCACGCGTCATGGCGCGGACCTCGGCGGCGTCGCGTCGGTGCAGCCGGCCGCGGTGAAGTTTCTCTGCGCGCAGCCGTGGCCGGGCAACGTGCGCCAGCTCGAAAATGTCGTGAAGCGCATGCTCCTGCTCGCGCACGGCTACGCGATCACCGAGGAGTTGGTGCGCAGCGCACTCACGCAGGGGCCGTCGGCTGGCGCGAACGCGGAGGCGGGCGGCCGCTCGCTCGCGACGCTGTGCGAAGAGGCGCTCGCGACGGCGAGGCGCGAGCCCGGACTCAGCGCCGTGGCCTCGGTGCTTTCCGTGGTCGAGCGCGAGTTGCTTGCGCAAGCGCACGCGACGACCTCGGGCAACATCACGCAGATGGCGCAGCTTCTCGGTTGGTCGCGACTGACGGTGCGCGAAAAACTAAAGTTGCACGGCCTGCGCCCGGACCCGGCCGGCGCCGCCGAGCCGGCGGACTGAGCGGTGCGGGGTCGTTGAAATTTTCGAAAGGCGCGGCAGGCCAAGTCACCTGCTTCGCTGGCCGCTCGTTTTGGCCATGTGGATGACACCGTTGGACGGGAGCCACAGGCGGACTTTTCGCCATCGGCGGGGCAGACGGCGGTCGGAGTGGGGGAGGTGGCTTTGGCCGGGGAGATTTTCATGGCGACAGCGATGCCAGCGACCGCCGGCAGCGTAATCGGGGAAGGAACGGGGCGACGTTTCATCGCGCCATGAGAGCCGTCGAAGCGGACAAATGCTCCAGTCGCTCGGCGAAAAATCGAACTCCGCCCTGCGTGTTCGCGCGCGGACTGGCGAAAAAAACAAAGGCCGGTCTTGCGACCGGCCTCGGAGATTTTTGCGGTGTTTCGCGGCGTCAGCTCAGACGTCGTAGCCCGGCAGAATCTTGTCCACGCGCACCTTGTCGAGGCGGGCGAAGACCGGGACGCCGTTGTCGTGCGGGATGACGACCTCGCCCTGAATCAGCGGCTGGGCGTAGCGGAGGAACTGGAAGTTCATCGAGACGCCATCCTCGTTGATCCACTCGCGGGGGAGCTTCTTTACCGAGTTGGCGACTTCGCTCAAGGGCGCGAGGCCGGTCTCGGTCGTGTAGGTGTCGCCATCGCCGCGGATGAGCGTGACCATCTTGTCGGTCTCACCGTTGATGGCGGCTTTGACGGCGGCTTGGCCGGCGAGGTAGGCTTCGTCGGCATCGGTCTTCGAGGCGGCGTGCGAGGCGCAGCGCTGCATGAGGCCGGGCTTCGCGACGCGAACCTTGAGGCCGGGGATGTTGGCGTTGACGATCTCGGCGAGGGCATCGCCGGCACCGCCGAGCGTGGCGTGGCCAAAGGCGTCGGTCGCGCCGTCGGCGGCGACGTAGTTGCCATCGGCATCGACGAGGCCCTCGGCGACGACGATGAGGCAGTATTTCTCGCGCTTGAGGACGCGCTTCACGTCTTCCAAGACCTTCTCTTGGTTGAACGGAATCTCGGGGAGCAAAATGAGGTGCGGCGGATCGTGCGGGTGGTCGCGGCGCTTGGCGAGGGCGGCGCTGGCGGCGATCCAGCCGGCACTGCGGCCCATGACCTCGACGATGGAGACGAGGTCGCCCTGGCCCATCGCCTCGTTGTCGCAGGCGAGTTCGCGCACGGTGGTGGCGATGTATTTCGCGGCGGAGGCGTAGCCCGGCGTGTGGTCGGTGCCCGGGAGATCGTTGTCGATCGTCTTCGGGACGCCGATGACGCGCATCTCCCAGCCCTGCGCCTGCGCGAGCTTGGAGATCTTGTCGGCGGTGTCCTGCGAGTCGTTGCCGCCGATGTAGAAAAAGTAGCGGATGTTGTGCGCCTTGAAGACCTCGAGCACGCGGTCGAAGTCGGCCTGTTTCTTGAGCTTGAAGCGGCAGGTGCCGAGCGCCGCGCCGGGCGTGTGCTTGAGCGCCCGGATCTGCTGCTGCGACTCGGAGGCGAGGTCGATCAGGTCTTCCTGCAGGATGCCGAGCACGCCGTTCAGCGTGCCATAGATCTCCTCGATGCATTCATGGTTCAGCGCCTCGCCGATGATGCCCGCGACGCTGGCGTTGATGACGGAGGTGGGGCCGCCGGACTGGCCCACCAAGACATTTCCTACGAGTTCAGCCATGACAGTGTGTGGTTTGTAAGAGGGAGAGAAGAGAACGTGAACGGCGAACAAAGCGCGCCGCGCGCGGGCGTGGCAAACTCAAATTTTCCTGATGGTGGGCGGGCACGTCCCGGTGCCCGCAAATTCGATGCTCGATCGGCGGGCGAAAGGCGGGCACGGGGACGTGATCGCCCACCTTGGCGCGAGCGACCTCGCCTCTGCCCTACAGCAGCCGCCCCGGCCGATAATCCGCCGCGCCCTTGTGCGTCTTGGCGAGCGGCTTCACGTCGGCGAGGAAGGCATCGACCTGGTGCGGCGCCGCGCCGACGAACCGCGCGTTCTCGGAGAGAATCGCCTGCAACGCTTTTTTCCCGAGCCCGATTCTGCGGTCACCCGCGAGCCGCGCGAGAAGATCGGCGTCGCCCGCGCCCGAGCGCAGCGCCTTCGCCGCCGCAAGCGCGTGCTCCTTGATCGCCTCGTGTGCGGTCTCGCGACCGGCACCGCGCTTCACGGCCTCCATCAAAATCGTCGTCGTCGCGAGGAAGGGGAGGTTGCGCTCGTTTTCGGCGGCGACGGCGGCGGGGAAAACTTCCATCTGCCGCAGCACGGTCAGATAGGTTTCGAGCGCGCCATCGATCGCAAAAAACGCATCCGGCAGCGCCACGCGGCGCACGACCGAGCAGGAGACGTCGCCCTCGTTCCACTGGTGGCCGGCGAGCGCGCCCGTCATCGCCACGTAGCCGCCGAGGATCGTGGAGAAGCCGCAGATGCGCTCGCAGTTTCGCGCGTTGACCTTGTGCGGCATCGCGGAGGAGCCGACCTGACCGTCCTGAAATCCCTCGCTGAGCAATCCCACTCCCGCCATGAGCCGCAGGGTCGTGGCGCAACTCGCCGCCGCCGCGCCGAGCTGGTGCAGCGCCGTGACGACTTCGAAATCCAGGCTGCGCGGATAAACCTGCCCGACCGCACCGAGCGACGCATGAAACCCGAGATGCTTCAGCACGCGCGTCTCAAGCAGATCGACCTTGGCGAAGTCGCCGCCGAGCAGCGTGAGCTGGTCGAGCTGCGTGCCGACCGCGCCCTTGAGCCCGCGCACCGGGTAGCGCGCGAGCAGCTCCTCGATGCGCGTCGCCGCGCCGAGCAGCTCCTGGCCAAACATCGCGAGCCGCTTGCCCAGCGTGGTCGGCTGCGCCGGGACGTTGTGCGTGCGCCCCGTGATCATCAGGTCGCGGTGCGCCTCGGCCTGCGTGGCGAGCGCGAGCAACGCCGCCGCGGCCTTGAAATGAACGAGCTTCAACGCGCGGAAAATCTGCAACTGCTCGACGTTCTCCGTGAGATCGCGGCTGGTGAGCCCGAGATGGATAAACTGCCGCTTCGCCAAGTCCGAAAACTCCTCGATCCGCGCTTTCACGTCGTGGAGGGTAACGCGCTCGCGTTTCGCAATCGCGGCGAGGTCGATCTGCGACTTCACGCGCTCGTAGTCCTTGATCGCCTCGGCCGGGATCGGCACGCCGAGGTCGCGCTGGCCCTTCATCACCGCGATCCAGAAATCGCGCTCGAGGGCGACGCGGCCATGCTGCGACCAGATGTCTTTCATCGCCACCGAAGCATAGCGCTCGGCGAGGACATTGGGGATGGGCGCGGAATTGGCGGCGGGCGTTTCGTTCACGGCAAACAGCGTGAGTAAGCGCCGGGCCGCGCGGTTGGCGATGGGAAAAATTGCGCGGACGGCCCCCGTTGTGCCGGAGATCAATAATCACGCCTTGACGTCGACGACCGTCAGGCCGGCCGCGGTTGCGAGCGCGAGCTGCCGGTCATCCGCCGAGATGAACCGCTGGCATTTTTGCTCCACCGCACTTGCGACGTGGAGGACATCGAGTGTGCGGCACAGCAGCCGCTCCGTATGGTTGCGCACGAGCCGCTCCGCCCGGTGAAAGACGCTCGTCAGATCGATGGGCGTTTCGCTGATGCGATGCGCCCGACGATCGTCGTCGAAGTGCTGTTCAAACAGTCCGAGCGCCGTGGCAGGCAGCGTGCCACGCCCGACCAGTTGACGGATGGCGGACTGCAATTCGAGGGACTGGAGCGGCGTGCAGGAAATCTGCCCGGTGCGCATGGCTTCCCGCCGGGCTCGTTCCGAATGCGCTTCGCTCACATAGAGCTTCACCAGCGCGCTGGTATCGAAATAGGTGGCCATCGCCCGGTCGCACTCAACGGCTCTCGATCACCAGA
>JANXSC010000656.1 GCA_025352845.1 Opitutaceae bacterium | reverse complement strand
CGGATTTGTTGCAGGCGTTGCCGCAAGTCACCGGTCTCCCACTCAACGAGACGGCGACGCTCGGCGCCACCGCGCGCGGCGACAACGCCGCGATCTCGCTGCGCGGCATCCCGTCGGGCAACACGCTCGTGCTGCTCAACGGCCGCCGGCTCGTGCCCCACCCGATTAGCGCGGCGGAGGCGGGCGTGCCCGCGCTCTCCGCCAACGTCAACCAGCTCCCCAACCGCGGCCTCGATCACATCGACGTGCTGCGCGACGGCGCCTCGGCCATCTACGGTTCGGATGCGGTGGCGGGCGTGGTGAACTACAGCACGCAGCGCCGCTTCGTAGGCACCGAGCTGGCGCTGCGCATCGGCGAGACGAAATACAAGGATGGCCAGGAGTGGCGCTCGACGCTCACGCACGGGCTGACGTTTGCCCAGGGCAAGGGCCGCGTGATGTTCACCGCGGATTTCTACCATCGCGCCGCGATGCAGGCGCGCGCGCGCGGCTTCGCGGCCGACAACGACCACAGCGGCATCGCGCCCGCGCCGTGGAATGTCGCAACCAACACCACGTTCAACGCCCGCTCCGCCACGACGGAATACGGCAACTATCTCATCGGCACCGTCACCTCGCTCGATCCGTTTGGCGCGGTCGCGACGTTCGCCGGCTCGCGGCCGGCCGGTGTGCCGACGACGATGGCGGCGGCCACGGGCGTGTTTGTGCTCCAGCCCGACGGGGCGGGCGGCGCGGTCTTCGGCACGGCGGCCCCGAGCCGCGCGGGCGTGACGCACGACTACTACTGGAACAACAATATCTATCGCGTCATCCAGCCGCGCTCCGATCGCACCAACGTCGTCGCCGGCGCGGAGTTCGATCTCACGAACAAGCTGACGGCGTTTGTCGATGCGAGTCTCTATCGTGCGGAATCACTCACCTACCGTGAAATGGACGGCATCACGCAGAGCACGGATGGCTTCATCATCGTGCCGACGACCAATCCCTATAATCCCTTCGGCAACCGCTTCTGGTCACTCAACGGTTCGCCGAACGCGGACGGCACGCCGCGCCTCAGCGGCACGCCCTCGGCCGTCTCCGTCACCAACAAGCGCCTCACCGACCTCGCGCTGCGCACGGCGTGGGTGGACGATTCGGTTTACCGCGGGCTCGTCGGCCTGCGCGGTCGGGCCTTCAGGACCTGGACGTGGGAAACCGCCGCGCTCTACTCCGCCGCCCGCGTGATCGACAACGAGGAAGGGCCGGATCGGAAGAGCCTGCTCATCGCCGCGCTCAACCAGAGCGACCCGGCGAAGGCGTTCAATCCGTTCACGCGCACGTTTGCCGTGCGCAACGGCGCGCTCGTTTCCACCGGCACGTTCACCAATCCCGACAGCGTGACCTCGACGTTTCGTTCCAGCTTCATCCGCAGCGGCATCACCAAACTGGGCAGCGTCGATTTCCGCGCCACGGGCGACGTCGCGAAAATCTGGGGCGGCAACACGATCGGCGGCGCTTTCGGCGGCGAGTTTCGCTACGAGGGCTACGACGATTACCGCCCGCCCTACGCCGGCCTCAACCCCGCCAGCTCCGGCCTCGATCCGCTCTCGAACGATTTCCTCGGCTTCTCGCCCAACTCCGACACGCACGGCAACCGCCATGTGACGGCGTTCTACGCCGAGGCCGTCGTGCCCGTCATCGGCCACGAACAAAAACTTCCACTCGTGCAATCGCTCGAATTTTCCGCGTCGGGGCGCACCGAAGACTATGCGGACTTCGGCCGCACCACGAAGCCGAAGTATGGCGTCGCGTGGAAACCCGTCCCGTGGGTCATGGTCCGCGCCTCGCAGAACGAGGGCTTCCGCGCCCCCAACCTCGCGCAGCTTTTCACCGGCACGCTCATCCGCACCGTGACCGGCAGCACGGACACCTACCGCAGTATCGTCACCAACGCGATCGGCGACGGTCCGTCGAACCGCCGCAGCGTCGCCTCCGGCAATCGCAACCTCAGGCCCGAGACCTCGAAGGGAAAATCCGCGGGCCTCGTCGTCGAGATCCCCGGCGTCAAGGGCCTCACCGTCTCGGTCGACTATTGGGAAATCCGGCAGAAGGACATCATCGCGTCGGGTGGCGGCATCGCCGACGACGCCGCCGCGCTCCTCGCCGCGACGCAGGCCGCGCTCGCCGCCGGCACGCGCATCGACCAGATTCGGCTCGATTCCGGAGGCCCCGCCTACAAGGGCGATCCCTCGGTCGTGCGCTTTCCCGACACGCAGGCCGACCGCGATGTGTTCGCCGCCTATAACGCCCGCGTCGCTCCCGGCAACCAGCGCGCCGTCGTCGGCGCGATCGATGTGATCCGCTCGACCTATTTCAACCGCGCGCAGCAATTCACGAACGGCTTCGATTTCGACGTGACCTATCGCCTGCCGCAGCTCGCCGTCGGCCAGGTCACGCTTAACTCGAACTGGAGTTACCTGAACGACTATCATGCCTATACCACCGCCGGCGCGGTGCGCACAGAATATCGCGCGGGCAACAGCGCCAACGTCGGAGGCGCGACGCCCGTCTGGCGTGGCTCGACCAACCTCACGTGGCGGCTAAAGCAATGGACTGCGGGCCTCGGTCACTATTATCTCGGTCGCTACACCGATGTGAACGCGACCGTCACCGCGACCCAATACGCCGATCTCGGCAATCCCGGCTACATCCAGGCCGTGTTCAACAACGGCGCCTACAACTATCGCTACGTCGTGCACGATTCAAATTCCTACAACCTCTCGCTCACCTACCGCGGGCCGAAGGAAAGCCGCTGGTTCAAAAACACCAGCGTGCGCCTCGGCATCAACAACCTCTTCGATTTGAAGCCGCCGCTCTCCGCCGATTCGCGCGGCTACGATCCGGCGGTTTACAACGTGATCGCGCGCGGCCGCACCTATTCGCTGCAGGTGACGAAGAAGCTGTGACTTCCACCCTTGTCATTGCCAGGGGCGCGAAGCGCGCCGCGGCAATCCAGCTGGATTGCTTCGTCGCTCCGTTCCTCGCCATGACATCGGCACCTCACCCCTCCAGTTTCCGCGCCAGCTTCCAGCCGGCGTAAACGCCCGCGAGGCTGCCGACCCCGCTCAGCAAAAAGCAGCCGAGAAATTCCCAGCCGAGTTTTTCGCCGAGAAACCAAAACCCATAGCTGCCCACCATCATCCCGACGAAGATGCAGAGCTTGGTCATGCGCGCACGTTGCAATCCCCACGCGCGCGACGCCACTCCTTATGCTGAACGAAAATTAACTTCGTCCGCGTCACGGAGCCCGGCTTTGCGGTTTACTCGCCCCCGCGCCCACCGCACGCTGCCGAGCATGAAGAAGCGCAACCCCGCGAAGCCCCTTGCCACGAACAAGCACCTGCTGAAGTGGGTCGAGAAGATGGCCGCCCTCTGCCAGCCCGCCGCGATCCACTGGGTTGACGGTTCGCAGGAGGAATCCAACGCGCTCTGTGCGCAGCTGGTCGCGGCCGGCACGTTTCTCAAACTGAACCAGAAAAAATGGCCCGGCTGTTACCTCGCCCGCTCCGATGCCGGAGACGTCGCGCGCGTCGAGGACCGCACATTTATCTGCGCCCTCTCGAAGGAAGCCGCCGGCCCGACGAACAATTGGGTCAATCCGTTTGAAATGCGGAAGACGCTCAAGGGTCTCTTCTCCGGCTGCATGAAGGGGCGCACGATGTATGTGCTGCCGTTCAGCATGGGCCCGATCGGATCCCCGATGTCGCAGATTGGCGTGCAGCTCACGGACTCGCCCTACGTCGTCGTGAACATGCGCATCATGGCGCGCATCGGGAAAAAAATCTTCGCGCTCATCGACGCCGATTTCAAACGCGTCGTGCCCTGCGTCCACTCCGTGGGCGCGCCGCTCGCCGCGGGGCAGAAGGATGTCGCGTGGCCCTGCAACAAGGAGAAATACATCGTCCACTTCCCCGAGGCGCGCGAGATCTGGAGCTACGGCTCGGGCTACGGCGGCAACGCGCTGCTCGGCAAAAAATGTTTCGCCCTCCGCATTGCGTCGGCGATGGCGCGCGACGAGGGCTGGATGGCGGAGCACATGCTGATCCTCGGCGTCGAGGATCCGCAGGGGAAGAAGACCTACGTCGCGGCCGCGTTTCCGAGCGCGTGCGGCAAGACCAATTTCGCGATGCTGATCCCGCCGCCGCATTTCCTGAAGGAAGGCTGGAAGGTCTGGACCGTCGGCGACGACATCGCGTGGATCAAACCCGACGAGCACGGCCGCCTCCGCGCGATCAATCCCGAGGCGGGATTTTTCGGCGTCGCCCCGGGCACGTCAAAGACGACGAATCCCAACGCCATGGCCTCGCTCGCGAGGAACACGATCTTCACCAACGTCGCGCTCACGCCCGACGGCGGCGTGTGGTGGGAAGGCATGACCGAGCAGCCACCGGAGATGGCGACCGACTGGCAGGGAAAAATCTGGACGCCGGAAATTGCGAAGGCCACAGGCGCCAAGGCCGCGCATCCGAACGCGCGCTTCACCGCGCCCGCAAAACAGTGCCCCACCATCGATCCCGATTGGGAAAAACCCGAGGGCGTGCCGATCAGCGCGTTTATTTTCGGCGGGCGGCGCGCAACGACGATGCCGCTGGTTTATCAGGCGTTCAACTGGTCGAGCGGCGTCTACGTCGGCGCGACGATGGGCAGCGAGATGACGGCCGCCGCCGCCGGCACGATCGGCAAGGTGCGCCGCGACCCGATGGCGATGCTGCCCTTCTGCGGCTACAACATGGGTGACTATTTCCGCCACTGGATCTCGATGCAGCGGAAGCTCACGGAGACGCCGCGGATTTTCCACGTGAACTGGTTTCGGAAGGACGCCGACGGAAAATTCATCTGGCCCGGCTTCTCGGAAAACATGCGCGTCCTCAAATGGATTGTCGACCGCGTGCGGGCGGGCGGGCGCGCGAAGGAGACGCCGATCGGCTGGGTGCCGCGCTACAAGGATATCGACTGGACCGGCATGGATTTCCCCGAGGAGAAATTCGAGGAGCTGCAGGCCTTCGACCGCGCCGCGTGGCGCGCCGAGGTGCTGGGCCACGAGGAACTCTTCCTCGACCTCCATGCGCACCTGCCGAAGGAAATGGTTTACGAGCGCGAGCTGCTAATCTGCCGGATGTAGCGAAAAAGCGGGGTTTAACCCCCCAGATTTTTCTTCAGCGCCAGGAGGCCACGCCGATGGAAGAGCTATGCTCGTCGCTCCCAGCGCCCCAACGTCTTTGACCCGTGAAAAACTGCTCGAAATCGCGCGGACCCTGCCAGCCGATCTCCGCGTGCTCTCGAAGCTCGGCCAGATCCTCCAGAATCCGAACAGCGAACTGAACGAGGTCTCCGCGCTCCTGCGCCGCGACGTGACCCTCGCCGCCAAGATCGTGCGGATCAGCAACAGCGCGATGTTCAGCGGCGGACGCACCATCTCCTCCGTGGAAGAAGCGGTCAACAGTGTCGGCTTCGGGGAGGTGCTGAAGCTCCTGGGCACCGCCACCGCCGGCCGCCTGAGCGAGTCGTCCCTCCACTGCTACGATCTCGGGTCCAAGCTCGTTTGCGACAACATGCTCTACGCCGCCTTTGCCGCCGAGGCGCTTGCCCGCCCCGCCGACATCGATCCGCGCGTGGCCTTCAGCGCCGGACTCCTGCGTGCCGTGGGCCTGATGGTGCTCGATCGCGCCGGCCGGCGCGACGCCGCCAGTTCTCCACTCTACAGCTCGTCGCGCTGGCCCAACTACATGACTTGGGAAGCCGAGGTGTTCGGCATCACGAGCTGCGAGGTGACCGCGATCCTGCTGGACGATTGGGAGTTTCCGCCCGAGCTGGCCGACGGGATTCGCGGCCACTACATGGCGAAAAAGACGGATGAAGAGCCGCCGCTGGCGGTCCTGCTCAACGTCGCCAACGGCCTGGCCCAACGTGTCAGCCGCAGCTTTCGCGGCGAAGACACGTGGTGGGACATCACGCCGGAGAAAATGCAGGCTGCGGGCCTGACCGAGGATGACTTTGAGCCGGCGATTATCGCGACGGAGGAGGCCTTCGACGCCGCCAACGCCGCGCTCGCGGCGTAAGCCGTCGGCTACGACAATCAGCTGGTCGGCGTGCTCAACCTCGCCGGCGCAATCAATCGCGGAAAGGGCCTCGTGCTCGTCAGCGAAGCCGCGTGCTGGCGGCTGCCCTCCGAAAAACTCACCGCCGCTCGCTTCGACGAAGAACAGTTTCAGGCGGCGACCGCGCCGGCGGGAC
>JANXSC010000601.1 GCA_025352845.1 Opitutaceae bacterium | reverse complement strand
AATGGGAGCAAAAAGGTTTCGGCCACGGCCAGACGATTATGGTCGGCGGCCGACTCGTCGCCGTGACCGACGCCGGCAAACTCACGCTCATCGAACCGACACCCAAAAAATATCACGAGCTCTCCGCCGCCAAGGTAATCGACGGCAAAGTCTGGGCCAGCCTCGCCTACAGCGACGGCCAGCTGTTCCTCCGCAGCACGACGCAGGGCGTGTGTTTGGAATTGTAAAGGGGCGCGCGAGCTGAAATTCCGCGCTACGCCTGCTTCTCCTTCGGCTCGTGCCGGCCCACGAGCAGTTCGAAAAGCGGCGAGGCCATCAGCGTCGTGATCACCGCCATGATCACGAGCGTAGCGAAGAGTGCCGGCGTGATGATGCCGCGCTGGAGGCCGATGTTGATGATGATGAGTTCCATCAGCCCGCGGGCGTTCATCAGCACGCCGATGCCGAGCGACTCGCGGTTGGACAGGCCGGTCGCGCGCGCCGCGAGCCAGCACGCCACGCCCTTGCCGCCGACGGCCGCGATCATCACGAGCCCCGTCATCGCCCAGAGATAACCCGAGTCGATTAAACCAATTTGGGTGTTGAGGCCCGAATAGGTGAAGAACAGCGGCAGCAGCAGCGCGACCGTGAGGGGCTGGATGCGCGCGATCAGTTCGCGGGAAACGAGGCCGCGCGGCATGGCATTGCCCATCACGAAGGCGCCAAACACCGCGTGCAGCCCGATCCAATCGGTGAAGCCCGCGCCCAGCGCCATCAGCGCGAGGCACACGACCAATTCTCCGTCGGACAGCTCCCCGCGCGCCTCGATCCCGCGCGCCCAACGCGCGAGCAGCGGACGAATCACGAGGAGCGTAAACGCCACAAAGCCGATGCCACCGCCGATATTCACCGCGGCGTGCGCAAAATTCCCGTCGAAGCTTGCGAGCACGATCGCGAGGAGGCCCCACGCCGCCGCATCATTGATCGCACCCGCGCCGATTGCGACGGTGCCCATCGTCGTGCCGGTGAGGCCCTTGAAATGGATGATGCGCGCGAGCATTGGAAACGCCGTGATGCACATCGAGGCCCCGACAAAAATCATCGCCTCGGTCAGCGAGGTCCGGGCGGGAAAGAGCGCCGTGTGTCCGTGAAAATACCAACCCAGCGCGGCACCCAAAAAAAACGGCGCGACCATGCCCGCGACTGACACTGCCACCGCGCTCCGCAGCTGCCGCTGCACGATGTCCATCCGGAATTCCAGACCGACGATAAACATGTAGGCCGCCAGCCCGAGCTGCGAAATGGGAAACAAAACTTTCAACGTCTCCGCAGGAAACAGCGCCCCAGACACCGCCGGAAAAAACAACCCGAGCAGCGACGGCCCGAGCAGCACGCCGCCAATCATCTCCGACACCACCTGCGGCTGCCCCATCCGTTTCCCGACAATTCCCACGATCTGGCAAACGATCAAAATCGTCGCGACCTGAAAGAAGAAGTAAACGGCAAGCTGGAGGTTCGTCATGATTCAATAGAGCACGGCGAGACGCGCCGCGGGAAAAAATGATGCTCGTTACGGCGAAGCCAGCGTTACTTCGTCACGCAATACAGGTGCGTGCCGGTGCGGATGAAAATCTGGCCATCGACAAACGCGGGCGTGCAGAGCGTGTAGCTGCCATCGAGGGAGTTTTTGCCGAGGAGCTTGTAGGTCGCGCCCGCCTGAATCACCACCGTCTCCGCCGTCTCGCTTGTGAGATAAATTTTCCCGTCCGCGATAATCGGCGAGGAACTCGTGCGGCCGATCCCAGTGTCGTGCGGCCCGTAGATCACGGCGCCGGTCTTCGCATCAAGGCACGTGATCATGCCCGCATCGTCCGCCATGTAGAAGCGCGGTCCGTCGCTCACCGGCGTCGGCACATCGGGCGCGCCCGCGCCGGTCCACGTCCACGCGAGGTGGCTGGCGGAAATATCGCCGGTGCCGCCGGTGCGAAACGCCTGGAGCGGCACCTTGCGCGTCGGCGCGAAGATCATGCCGTCGCGCACCGTCGGTGAGGGCACGACGCGATAGTCGCGCACCTTCTTCGGGTTCAACCCGCCCGAGCGCCACAGCTCCACGCCCGTCGCGGCATCGTGGCCGGTGATGTAGTCGCCCCCGTTGACGACCAGTTGGCTCTTACCGTCGATCATCGCCACGGCCGGCGTCGTGTAGGCGTCCGGCGATTCGAAGATCGCATCGGTCGCACGCTCTACGCGCCAGATCACGTCGCCGGTCGCGGGATTGAGCGCGAGGAGATAGGAAGGCTCCTTGGTCTTCATGCCGTGCAAGACCTGAATCACGAGCTTGCCGTCCACCAGCACGGGCGACGAGCCGTAGCCATGATTAGCCCCGAGCGCGCCGTATTTTTTCGCGAGATCGAAGCGCCATTTTTCCGCGCCGGCGAAATCGAAGCACACGATCATGCCGTTGCCGGAGACGACCCAGACGTGCTTGCCATCGGTCGTCGGCGAGGGGCTCGACGAATTGTGCTTCATCCGAATCTGGTTGCCCGAATCGACCTGCCGCCGCCACAGCTCCTTGCCCGTCGCGCGATCGAGGCAGAGCAAAAGCAACTCCTGGCCGCCGGGACCGTTGGTCGCGGGCCGGTTTCCGCCGGGGCGCGGACGCGCCTTGCCGCCGGGACCGGGCGACGTCGGCGTCGGCTCAACGACAGGTGCGACCTGTTCCTTCGACGGCGTGTTGATAAAAATCCGATCGCCCCACACGACGGGCGACGAGCCGCTCCACGCGGGCAGCTCGACTTTCCACTTCACGTTTTCGGTCGTGCTCCATTTCTCCGCGAGATTCTTGGCCTCGGTCGTCGTGCCATCACCATTCGGCCCGCGCCAGCCCGGCCAGTTGGCGGCGTGGGCGGTCGACGCGCACGCCAACAGCAGCGCGAGGCCGGCGGCCTTGCAGACAAAACGATCAGACAGGCGGGAAGCGGAGGGAACGAGGTGCATGGGACGGGGCGTTCGGAACAATTTTTGACGGCGAAAAATTTGCAGCGAAGAGACGCTGACAAGAAACAGCCAATAGCGCGATGTCGAGAATCGAGGCGCGCCCGCGGTGTCCAAGCAAATTTGCCGACAACGTTATCCCTGGTCCCGCGACCCGCTGGGATGGCGCCTCAGGTGGCGGTATTATATATACCAATGTCCGTTTGCGTTTGGACTTTCCCAGACCTGGGCGGGACGCCCATGCCACTTCAAACCCGTGATCCAGCCGCAGGTAGAGCGGCAGGTGATCGCTCTCGCGCAAAATCGGAAACAACCCCGCCTGGAGCAGCGACGATTTACCGAACCCCGACTGCCCAAAGAGCACCGTGAGCGTCTGCCGCTTCACCAACCGCGTCAGTTCCTCGGTCTCCTTCTCCCGCCCAAAGAAAAACCCGGGCGCGTCCTCCGTGAACGACGCGAGCCCCGGCCACGGATTGGCCGCGTCGACCGCAGCGGTCGATTCGGAACGCTCAACGTTTAACGCTGAGCGTTGCCCCTGTCTCAGATCAACCCCCGTTCCCGTTTCCGAAAATCCCGGATCAACCGCACCATCCGCTCCACGAATTCCGGCGTCGCTCCGCCGCCCGGCAGGCGCGTCCACTGCACGGCGAGGAACCGCTCCGGCACGAGCGCGTCGCCTTCGTTTACCGGATCGATCACCACCGGCAAAATAAACGGAATCGTCTCCGCGATCAGCTTCGCGCGGTCGACCGACAGCGCCCACTCCAACCGGAAATACCCCCTCGTGGCGCGCCTGCGTGTTGGCCGAAATCACCGGCACGAACAGCGAACACGCGCGGATTTTCTTCTTGATCTGCTGGTCGAAGTCGTCGCCGCCCTCCAGCCGTCGCTGGTCGAACCACACCTCGATACCCACGGCTTCGATCGCATCGCGGATTTTTCACCGCCTCTGCATCCTGACTCGCGTAGCTGAGGAAGACGGCGCCGTGTTTCATTTCGGTCGCGACCGTGACTTCGTTTTGGGATGTAGCCGGCCTCGCTGAGGCCGGACCGGGGTCAGCGACCCCGGCTACAATCTGATTCGCCACCTGCGGATGTTTCTCGGCGTAGCGCGCGGCGAGCTCCCGCGCGAAATCCGCCGCATTACCCTGCTCGTAGAGCTGCGTGCGGCAGGAAAGATTCTTCAGGAAGAGCACGAGCCCGGGATCCTCCTGCGTGCGCCGGTCGGCCACGATTTCGAACTCCTCGCGCTGGCGCGACAGCCAGCCGGGAAACGTGTTGCCGATGAGCAGCAGGTGGCTCGATTTCAATTCATCGAGCAGAACGTTGGGCCGCTTCGACTCCGTCTGCATCGACGTGAAAAATTCCAGCGTGTCCTCCTCCGTGATCACATAGTCCGGCGACGCCGAGAGCCGACCGAGCAGGTGAAATACCGTCGGCACCGCGCCCCGCCGCACATCCGACGGCAGGTCCTCGTTGCGATTCGGCGCATAGGCGAGCGAGATGGTTTTCGCCGCGCCCGGTTGGCCGGAAAAACGTTCATCGTCGAGCGCCTGCGTGAGCAGCGTGTCGAACGTCGTCGTCACAAATAAATTGAAATGCCGGATGCGCGCGAGCTGGCGGAGCGACTCCGGCACGGCCAGCGCGAGCTCCTTCATCAAATTGTGCAGCCGCGGATAAACATCCTCGCGCCGCCCACCGCGCTGCAAATACCGGCACACGACCTGGTGCAGCGCATCATCGCCCGTGCAGTCCTCCGCCGGCACGCGCAGTCGCTCCGCAAGTTTCTGCGCGAGCACGCGCTGCAGCGGAATCTCGCCACCCATCCCTTCGGACACCGTGAGCAGTTCCGCGCCGACGACCGGGATGACGCGATCCTCCTCAATGTATTCGAGCAGATCGTCCCAGAAGAAATCCTGCGCGACGGGGGGCGGGTTGAAGCACGGCGGGGAAGTTGTGCCGCAGCGCGGCCCGCCGGGTCAAGCTGCGAGGTCGTCAGCGCACACGCCGCCTCACCTCACCACCCACATCCACCCCAACCCCAGCGCGCCGCTCGCGAGCACGACCGCGACGACGCCGATCTTGAAACGTTGCAGCGCCACGAACGCCGCGACGCCCACCGCCACCACAAACCAGTCCGTGCTTCCCGCCGCACCGCCCGTCGGCCGCACCACGTGCCAGCCGAACCACACCGCGAGATTCAGCACCACGCCCACCACCGACGCCGTCACCGCCGAAAGCGCACACGTGAGCCGCGTGTTTTTTCGCAACTGCTCGATGTGCGGCGCGCCCAGGAAAATCCATAGAAAGCACGGCACAAACGTCACCCACGTCGTGAGCGCCGCGCCGAGGGTCGCCGCCACAAGGGGCGACAGCGCGCCCGGCTGATTCCACGCGCCAAGAAACCCCACGAACTGCAGCACCATGATCAGCGGCCCCGGCGTCGTCTCCGCGAGCCCGAGCCCATCAAGCATCTGCGATGCGCTCAACCACCCATGCTGCTCCACCGCCTGCTGCGCCACATACGGCAGGACCGCGTAGGCGCCGCCAAACGTCACCATCGCCGCCTTGCTGAAAAAAATTCCCTCGCGCGCCAGCACGCCGTCCCACCCCTGCCACAGCCCGACCGCGATCACCGGTGCCCACCATAATCCGCCACACAGCGCCAGCACGCGTCCCGCGCGGCCCCACGATGGCACCGTGTGCGCCGGCGCCTCATCCGCATCGTCGATCACCGCACGCGCGCCCGTTTTCGCCGCGCCGCCGTGGCCTTTCACGACGTTAAAAATATTTTCCCACTTCCACCCGCCCAACCAGCCCACCACCGCCGCCGCCCCGATGATCGCGGGAAACGGCGCCTGCAAAAAAAAGATCGCGACAAACGCCACCGCCGCGATCGACCACATCACCCGGTTCTTCAGCGCCTTCTTGCCGATGCGCAGCACGGCCGAGACGACGACCGCGAGCACCGCCGCCTTCAGCCCGTGAAACGCCGCCGCGATCCACGCCACGTTGCCATACGCGACGTAAACATAGCTCAACCCCCACAGCAGTCCCGCCGCCGGCAGCACGAAGAGCACGCCCGCCACGATCCCGCCCCACGTGCGGTGCAGCAGCCACCCGCAGTAGATCGCGAGCTGCTGCGCCTCCGGTCCCGGCAGCAGCATGCAGAAATTCAGCGCGTGCAGAAACCGCTCCTCCCCGATCCAGCGCTTCTTCTCGACCAGCTCCGTGTGCATGATCGCAATCTGTCCCGTCGGCCCGCCGAAGCTGATGAATCCGAGCTTCAGCCAAAAACGCAGCGCCTCGCGAAAGGTGGGATGGGCGGACATGCGACCGATTCTTTGCTCACCGCTAGCGCCGATGCACGGATGAAAATCCAGCCACCGCTCCATCCGTGTTCCTCCGTGCAATCCGTGGTCAACTTTGCTTGGGTCGGTCCTGCGCTCCCATGAAATCTTCATTCCTTCTCGCCGCTTTTTTCGCCGCCAGCGTCTCGTTCGTCACCGCTCAGGATTACGATCTCATCATCCGCGGTGCACGCCTCGTCGATGGCACCGGTCGCCCCGCCTACGTCGGCGATGTCGCTGTGCGCGCCGACCGCATCGTGGCGCTCGGCTCCCTCACCGGGACCGCCCGCACTGAGATCGATGCGCGCGGCCGCGTCGTCACGCCGGGCTTCATCGACGTCCACACTCACTCGGAGGACATCACCGATCTGCCCGTCGCGGAAAACTTTCTCCGCATGGGCGTCACCACGATCATCACCGGCAACTGCGGCGGCTCGAAGCTCAACGTCGCCGAGTTCTTCGCGAACATTGTGCGCACCCAGGTCGCGATCAACGTCGCCACGCTCATCGGCCACAACACCGTGCGCGGCCAGGTCATGGGCGGAAGTTTCGCGCGTCCGCCGACCGCCGACGAGCTGGCCAAGATGTGCGCGCTCGTCGAGCAGGCGATGAAGGATGGCGCGGTCGGCCTCAGCACCGGCCTCATTTATCTGCCCGGCACGTTCGCGAAGACCGACGAGATTGTCGCGCTCGCCAAAGTCGCGTCGGCCCACGGCGGCGTTTACGCGAGCCACATGCGCTACGAGAACACGCGCATCATTGAGGCACTCGACGAACTCACCACCATCGCGCGCGAGGCGAAGATTCCCGCCGAGGTCTCGCATCTCAAACTCTCCGGCCCCTCTGCGTGGGGCCGCGCCGACGAGGTCTCCGCCTACCTCGACCGCGCCCGCACCGAGGGCCTCGCTATCACACACGATCAATACGCCTACACCGCGTCGAGCACCGGCATCTCGCAACTCATCGACGCCGAGTTCCGCGAGGGCGGCGCGAAGCGCTACAAGGAGCGCCTCGCCGATCCCGCGACGAAGGCGAAGATGGTCGCCGAGATGAAGGACTCGATCGCGAAGGGCCAGCGCGGCGACTACACCTACGCCGTCGTCGCCAATTTCAAGGCCGACAAACGCTACAACGGCAAAACCATCCCGCAGGCCGCGAAACTATTCCGCGGCGCCGACACCCTCGACGACCAGATCGAAACCATCCTCGACATTGAGTCGCGCGGCGGCGCGCAGGGCGTGTTTCACGGCATGAGCGAGCCCGACCTGAAAAAATTCCTCGCCCTGCCGCACACGATGATCGCTTCCGACGCCGGCGTGCGGCGCTTCGGCGACGCCGTCCCGCACCCGCGCGGCTACGGCAACAACGCCCGCGTGCTCGGCCGCTACGTGCGCGAATTGCACACCCTCACGCTGGAGGACGCCGTGCGCAAAATGACCTCGCTCCCCGCCACGACCTTCAAGCTCCGCGACCGCGGCGAACTCCGCGTCGGCGCCATCGCCGACCTCGTCGTCTTCGATGCCGAGAAAGTTTCCGATCCCTCCACCTACGACGACCCACACCACTACGCCGTCGGCTTCAGCGATGTGATCGTGAACGGCGTCCCCGTGATCCGCGCAGAAAAACTCGGCGACGCGCGACCGGGGAAACCGGTGAAGCTCATGCCGTGAGCCAGAGGCTGTCATGCACTTTGCGTCAGTGCCGCAGACGCAGCGCGGAGTTTTAGCCCGCGCTCGGGTCCGAAAAGGCTCGGGCTGAAGCACCGCGCTACCTCGTAGGCGAACACTCAAAGTGCATGACAACCTCTGGGGTTTAGCTCACCAAGTCGGTCAGATATGGCCCGCATCGTCCTCGCCACCATCGGATCGTTCGGCGATTTGCATCCCGTCCTCGCGCTCGCGTTGGAGCTGCGGCGGCGCGGGCACGAGCCGTCGATCGCGACGAGCGAAAATTACCGCGACAAAATTTCCGCGCTGGGCTTCGCGTTTCACCCGCTGCGGCCCGACCTGCTGGCCGAGGGCGAGCACGTCATCGCGGCGATCATGGATGGGCCGCGCGGCTCGGAGTTCTTGGTGCGGGAGCGGATGTTTCCTGCGGTGCGCGCGATGCACGAGGATCTCGCGCGCGCCATCGCGGGCGCGGATTTGCTCATCGCAAGCGAGCTGGTCTTTGCCGCGCCGATTCTCGCCGAGACGCGCGGCATTCGGTGGGTTTCGTTTGAACTCGCCCCCACCTCGCTGTTCGCCCTCCACGATCCGCCCATCCTCCCGCTGCCGAACGGCCTTCACTGGGTGCAGCGCGGCGGGCCGCGCGTCTTCCGCCTGATTCGCGGGGTGGCGCGGCTCGTCTCGCAATCGTGGTGGCGGCCCATCCGCGAACTGCGGCGCGAACTCGGCCTGCCTCCCGGCGGCCACCCGCTCTTCGAGGGAAAATATTCCCCGCGGCTCAACCTCGTCCTGTTCTCGCCCGTGCTGCAACGCCCGCAGCCCGACTGGCCCGCGGCCACGGTGCAAACCGGCTTCCTGTTTCACGACGAGACCGCCGCGTTTGCCCGCCTCCCGCGCGAGGTCGAAACGTTTCTCGGCGCCGGACCCCCTCCGATTGTGTTCACGCTCGGCTCGGCGGCAGTCTACATCGCGGGGAGTTTCTACACCGAGGCGGTGCGGGCCGCCGAGCGCCTCGGTCGTCGGGCACTGCTGCTCGTCGGAAAAAATCCGCCACCGCCGAACTTGCCCGCGTCAATTTTTGCGTGGGACTATTTGCCGTTCGCCGCCGTCTTCCCGCGCGCCGCCGCGATTGTGCATCAGGGCGGCGTCGGCACGACCGCGCAGGCGCTGCGCGCCGGGCGGCCGATGCTCGTGGTGCCGTTTGCCCACGATCAATTCGACAACGCCGCGCGCGTGGTGCGGCTCGGCGTCGCCCGCACGATCGCACGCGAGAGATTCTCTGCCGACTCCGCCGCACGCGAACTGCACGCACTCCTCGCGAATCCCCGTATCGAGGAAATCGCCGCGCACATCGGCACGCAGGTCCGCGTCGAGCGCGGACTCGAGCTGGCGAGCGATGCGATCGAGCGGGTGCTCGATTCGCGTTAGCGGGAGCCCGGCCAATGGCCGGGCCTACACGCCGCTCGCCCCGATCCACGCGATCGTTTTCTCGGCGAGCCGGTCGAAGGCGGTCACACACTGTTCGAGGTGTTTTACCTTCGTGTCCTCGATTTTGTTGTGCGAGATGCCGTGGAGGCTTTGCACAAACAGCATCACGGTCGGCACGCCCGCTCCGCACATTTCGGCCGCGTCGTGCAGCGGGCCGCTGGGCAGACGATGAGACACGCCCACGGTTTCCTTGATCGCGTCATCGCACAGGGCGATGAGTTCCGGGTGAAACGGCCGCGGCGCGATGTGCCAGAGGCGCTCCCACGCGACGCTCACGCCGCCCTCGTGGGCGAAGCGTATGCTCGCCTCGCGCGCCTCGGCGAGCATACGCGCGAGTGCGACGGCGTCGAGATGCCGCTGATCGAGCGTGATGCGGCACTCCTCGACCACGCTCGTCACAATCCCCGGCTTCGTTGTGCAAGAGCCAATCGTGCAGACGCCGTTGCCGCTTTTTTCCGCGATGCGATAAATCTCCGGGGCCATCTTCGCCGCGGCGAGAAACGCATCCTTGCGCCGGTTCATCGGCGTGCTGCCCGAATGCGCGGCCTGACCGCGAAACGTAATCGCGTGACGCTCGACCCCAAAGGTCCCGAGCACCGCGCCGAGCGGCAGATTCAGATCGAGAAGCACCGGCCCCTGCTCGATGTGCAGCTCGAGATAGGCGGCCGCGTTTTTCAGTTCGACGCCGCTTTGTTTCACGGCCCCAAAATCAATCCCCACGTTCTTCAACGCGTCCGGCAGCGTAACGCCGTCGCAATCTTTCAGCACGCGCGCCTCGTCCATGTTGAGCGAGCCGGAGCACGCCGAGGAGCCAAAGAGGCTCTTCCCAAACCGCGCGCCTTCCTCGTCCGCCCAATCAACGACCCGCACCGTCACGGGCGGCCGGCCGCGATATTGTGTGTGCAGGCGGCGTAATATTTCCACGCCGGCCATCACGTTGAGGCAACCATCGAGCCAGCCACCATTCGGCACGGAATCGATGTGACCGCCGATGATGAGCGCGCGTTCGGACTCGCCGCGCAGCGTCGCCCAGAAATTTCCCGCCGCATCGGTGTGCAGCTCGACGCCGGGAATCGCCGCGAGTTTCTCGCGCAACCAGCCGCGCGCAGCGACCCACGTGGGGGTGAAAGCCACGCGCTGCGCGCCCTGTTCGTCGCCCGTGAGGCGGCGCAGTTCTTTTAATTCGGCGACGGTGCGTTTCGGATCGAGGAGAGCCATCGGCGTGGGTTTGCAGCTTGGAAACTACGAGGCGCTGCGCCAGCTTCAACCGGCAAACAGCCCTGTTCCCTTTTCCCGCCGGGCTCGCCGCCTCGGCACTCGCACAACTCCTGCTCTCCTTTCCCATCATGCCCACACTCGCCACCACCGTCGACGGTCTGACGCTCCCCAATCCGTTTGTCATCGGCTCCGGTCCTCCGGGCACGAACCTCAGCGTGATCAACCGCGCCTTCCGCGAGGGTTGGGGCGGCGTCATCGCCAAGACCGTCAGTCTCGACGCCTCGAAGGTCGTCAACGTCACCCCGCGCTACGCCAAGCTCCACGCCGCGAGCGGCGAGGTCATCGGCTGGGAAAACATCGAGTTGATCAGCGACCGGCCGTTTCACCTCTGGATCGACGAGTTCAAGAAGTGCAAGGACGGCCAGCCGAAGGGCGCGCTCATCGCCTCCGTGATGGAGGAATACAACAAGGACGCATGGATCGAAATCATCGAGCGCTGCCAGGACGCCGGCGTCGATGCGTTCGAGCTGAACTTCTCCTGTCCGCACGGCCTACCCGAGCGCAAGATGGGCGCCGCGATGGGCCAAGACCCCGCCATCCTCGAGGAAGTGTGCGGCTGGGTGAAGAGTGCTGCGAAGAAACCGTTCTGGGCGAAAATGACGCCCAACATCACGCACATCGAAGACCCCGGCCGCGCCGCCCTGCGCGGTGGCGCCACCGGCCTCAGCGCGATCAACACCATCCGCAGCGTGATGGGCGTGAATCTCGACACGCTCCGCCCCGAGCCGACCGTCGAAGGCTACACCACGCCCGGCGGCTACTCGTGCCGCGCCGTGAAACCGATCGCGCTTCGCATGGTGATGGAACTCGCCACGATGATCCGTGCCGAGTTCCCCGGCCGCTCGCTCTCCGGCCTCGGCGGCGTGGAGACCGGCGAAGACGCCGCGCAGTTTATTCTCCTCGGCTCCGACACCGTGCAGGTTTGCACCGGCGTGATGAAGTTCGGTTACGAACACGTGAAGCCGATGTGCGACCAACTCCTCGCGTTCATGGCGAAGCACAAGTTCGAGACGCTCGACGATTTCAAAGGTAAGAGCCTCCCCTACTTCACCACGCACGCCGATCTCGTGAAACGGCAGGGCGAACGCAAAGCCGCCCAAAAAGCCGCCGCCGGCGCGACAAAAGTCGTGAAGAGCGACGGCGAGTGGACCGGCGACGAATTCGTGAAGCAATCGGACGCGCTGGCGAAAGGCTGAGGCGCGATGAGGATAATTGCACGAGAGGCTTCACGCCGCGCTGGGCTGGATTCGCGGTTGAATTCCCCCTTGAGCGGCACACGTTGCCGAGCAACCTCTCTGCCATGAGCACGCTCATTTCGAGCAAGGCACTCGTCACGCTGCGGACACGCACGCCAAAACGCCGCCGCCTGAAAAAGAGCCCAACCACCAAGGTCATCGCGAGTGGTCCTGCTCCGTTTACCCGCTCGGCGTTCGACGAAAAACGCGCGCGCGCCGTCCTCGGCTGCATGAAGGAAAAACTCAAAGGCAAGACGGTCGAGGAGTGGCTGGACTGGATTCGCGGCCCCGTGGAGCTTCCGCCTTATGCGACTCGGCATAGATAGCTCGGTCGTCCTGGCGATATTGAAGAACGAGTCCGGCGGTGCGTCGTGGCTCGAACTCATCATCGGTTTGCGCGCCGGCGAAGAACTGGTCGTCTGCGATGTCACTTCCGCCGAACTCTCGGCCGTGTTTTCCTCCATGCGGCTGTTGCAGGAAAAACTTTCCGATCTGGGTATCGGGTTCGATGCGGTCCAACCGGCCGCCGCTTTTCTGGCCGGCCAAATGTTCGCCGATTATCGTCGGGCGGGCGGGCCGCGGCAGAGCCTGATCCCCGACTTTGTGATCGGCGCGCACGCCCTGAAACAGACCGCCGGCCTCGTCACCGCCGATCGCGGCTATCTCCGCCAGTATTTCCGCGGCCTCAAAGTCCTGAATCTCAAACCCGCCTCGCCATGAGCCTCCTGATCAAAAACGGCGAAATCGTCACCGCCGACTCCCGCTACCACGCGGATATTTTCTGCGAAAACGAAACCATCACAAAGATTGATCGCGGCATCGTCCCGCCCACCGGCACCGAGGTCATCGACGCCACCGGCAAGTTCGTCTTCCCCGGCTTCATCGATCCACACGTCCACATCTACCTGCCCTTCATGGGCACGATGGCGAAGGACACCTATGTCACCGGTTCTCAGGCCGCGCTCGTCGGCGGCACGACCACGCTCATCGAGATGTGCTGCCCCGGGCGCAAGGACGACGCGCTCGCCTCCTTCGATCTCTGGATGGCGCAGGCTGTGGGAAAGAGTGCGTGTGATTTCACGTTTCACATGGGCGTCACGA
>JANXSC010000650.1 GCA_025352845.1 Opitutaceae bacterium | reverse complement strand
CGCCCCCGCTGGAGACGCCGACGCCACCGATGCTCCCGCCGAGCGAGACATTGGGTCGCGGGAAATTCAGCCCGCTGCCCTTGCTGTAGACCCACACCTCGTCGTCGGCGTTTGCGCCCGAGCGCGTGTCGATGCGGGTCGGTTTGCCCAAGGCCATATCCACCATGTCGGGCGTCATGCCCTTGACCGTCGTGCCGTTCAGCACGGCCTCCTTCATATCGAGCGGCCACGTCTCATAGACCGCGCGGTTGGAATCGATGCGGGACATCGTGGATGTCGAACAACCCGCGAGCCCCAAGGCCAGGACCGCCACGAAGGCCAACAACCGTGAAGTGCGAGAGCGCATGAGCCTATGGGACACGGCGTGCGGTGAGTGTTCCGTCGCTGCCCGCGCCCGAAGATTTTTTCAGAGCGCGCGGGCCAGATTCGCAGGCTTGAGATTTTTCGCCATCCGGCCGATCGTCACGCCGTGAAAATTGGAACCGAGGTGCGCGTGGCGGCGGAGGGCCTGGTCGTCAGCGACCCCGAGATTCTGGGAGGCACGCCGGTTTTTCGCGGCTCGCGGCTGCCGGTGGCGACGCTGTTCGACTACTTGGCCGACGGACTGACCCTGGACTATTTCCTCGAAAGCTTTCCCTCGGCCACGCGGGCCGATGCGGTGGCGGTGCTCCGCCGCGGTCAGCACCGGATTGAGTCGGAACTCGCATGAGGATTCTGCTCGACGAGTGTGTGCCCGTGCAGGTGGCGCGCGCCCTCGCCGGTCATGAGGTCCGGACGACTGTGGGCGAGGGGCACGGGCGCGGCTAAAAAAAAGAATTGCTGCGGCGCGTCAGCCGAGCCGGTCTTTCCAGTAGCCCGGCCGCATTTTGAAGGGCGCGACGGCGACGATCCACACGTGATCGGGCCGGTCGAGGTAGATGACGGCGTAGGGGAACGGCCGGCGGAAGTGACGCCGCGCCGGTGGATCGAAGAGGCGGTAAAGTGCCGGCTGCGCGCGCACCTCGCCCACGAGCTGGTCGAGCGTGTCGTAGAAGCGCTGGCCGAGGGTCGGGTTGATGGCGGCGTAGTTTTCGGCGGCTGCCTTCGCCTCCGCGAGGGCGGCGCGATGGAAGCGGAACGACTTCACCGGCCGACGATGCGGCGCAGCTCCGCCATGCCCTGCTCGCCCGGCACGCCCGGCTCCGCCCCGCTCTCGATCTCGGCGATGCGGCGGCGCGTCTCGGTTTTCCACGCCTGCTCGATCTCGGGATCGGGCGCCTCCACCGTGTCCGCGAGGAGGCGGTCGATGAGTTCGGCGGACTGCTCCCGCGGCAACCGGCGCGCTTCCTCCACGATTTGATCGAGTGTGAGTGCCATGTGGAGCAGTGTGCCGTGGCGCGGGCAGGTTTCAACCCTCGTTTCGCGCGGGTGGCATTGTGCGGGCGTGTTTTTCAAGCGGCCATCGAGGGCATCGCGCCGTGCCGCAAGGTGTGAGGTGCTCGCGGCCGCCGCATCGCGGAGTGCTGACGCGCGTCGCGCCGCCTGAGCCCGCGGTCGCCATTAGACATTAAGACCTGACTCCTCGGCTTGCTCCGGCGGCGAAGGCCCGGAGTGTTTTACCGGAGTCCGAGTCAGCCCCTCACCGCAGTCTCGATCTGCACGAGCGTCGGATTGTCGATCGCGCCCAGACGGCGAATCAACTGCACGGCGGGTGCACCGGCGATGCCTTGCGCGTCGAAAGCTCCGGCGTCCAAACCGCGGGCGGCGTGCGGCACCTCGAAGCGCGTGCCGCGCACGCTCAGGGTCCGCGGGACAAATGTCACGATAGCGCGTTCGTGGTCGTCGTAGGCGACACTGAGGATCAGGACGGGCCGCGTTTTGGCGACCATGCCCAGATCAACCAGCCAGATTTCTCCGCGCTGCGCCCGGTTCACGAAACCCGCTCCTCGGCCTCATACAAACGGAAGAGCGAGTCGGAGGTCTTGAGCAGGGCGCGTCGCTCCTCATACCACGCCTCAAGCTCGAGCTGCTCCTGCGGCGATAATTTTTCGATGGCGGACTCGATTTCAGCGACGGTGCTCATGCCTTCCGACGCTGGGGATTTTCCGGTCGTTGGCAACTGCGCGGACGCGCCGCGGGTCGATGTAGGCCAGCCCGCTCGCGGGCCCGGATTGAGCGCGCGAAGCCGAGGGTTGAAACCCGCCGCCGCGTCCGCACACTGCCGGTCATGACCGAAATCATCTTTGACGTGCGTGAGGACGAAGTGGACGGCGGTTACACGGCCTCCGCACTCGGCGTTGGGATCCACACGCAGGGCGACACGCTGGAGGAACTGCGCGCCAACGTGAAGGAGGCGGTCGATTGCTACTTCGACGAAACGATAGAGGCTCCGAAGGTGATCCGGCTCCACTTTGTCCGCGACGAGGTCCTCGCGCGATGAAGTTGCCGCGCGACGTGTCCGGCCCGGAGCTGGTCACGGCCCTGCGCGCGCTCGGCTACATCGTGGATCGGCAGTAGGGTTCGCACGTCCGCGTGACGACCCAGCGCAACGGCGAGCATCACGAGGCCATCCCGAGTCACCATCCGATCAAGACCGGCACGCTTTCCGGTATCCTCAAAAACATCGCTGCGCACCACGGTCTGACGGTCGAAGAGTTAATTCGTTTGCTCGGACTGTAGCAGGTTTTGATGTAGCCGCCGGGCTCCAGTTCGTGGTTAGCCCGCGCCGGATTTCTCCGCGCTGCTCTTGTTGTCAACGGGCGAGACACGGCCCCGTCCGGCTCCACGAAACGGAACACCGCCATGATGCACCGTTGACCGAGGCAACCCGCGTGGTTCGTATTGAGGAATGCCATCTATCGTCGTTGTCATCCTGCAGTATGGGGTGCTGGGACTTTGTCTCTATATGATCTGGCATGTTGGCCAGACGATCAAGGCCGAGCAAAAAAGAGCCGGACAACCGCGCCCAGGAATTCTGACGGCCGCTTATGTGTTCATGGCCTTCTGTATCGGAATGGCGGTCGTAAGCGCTTACGTTCAGCTGAAGGAGAAGGCGCTTCAAGCGGAAGCTTTGGATCGAACCGTTACAGAGCTTCGAAACCAACGAGACGCGGCAGCTGAGGACTACAAACGAAATCTTGCCGAGCGAGATCGACGTATCTCCGATCAATCAGCCGATTCACTCCGAAAACTGGAAGCAGCGGCTGTCGAGTTGGCCGCCTTCAGAAGAGACTTTGGGGTTCAGGAACAGCGTGCCTTGGCTGCCGAAAAAATCGTGAGCGAGGAGCGCCGAAAATCCGGCGGCGTTCAACGAGAACTCGGCCAACTCAAAGAGGAGCTTGCTGCTTCCGGTATCGAGAAAAACAGCTTCATTTCTGAATCGAGACTGCAACGTGAAGAAATCGCAAAGAGAGATGGATTCATCCGAAATGTTGCCGCAAAATTTGATCTCTTTGCGACGGTCAAGGACGACACTAGATTGGTCACAATGGCGGCAATTCTAGTTGGAATCCGGGCTGACCTCAATGCGTTTGGGGAGCTTCCGTCAGCGGCGGCTACGACTCAACTTGCCAAGGCTGAAAAGGACGCCGCGAAGCTTGCTGGTCAGGCAAAGGCGGCAGCAAATTCTTATTCTGTCGAGCACCTGCTCACGACTGGGCAAACGTTTATCGACAAACTGACTGGTGCCACACTCAGCATTACCGACACCATGTGGACGTTTAACGGCACAAGAATTTTCGGTAAGGTGACGCGCCCGAATGGTTCTACCGAATCAATATTTGGTGAACCGGGAGCCTGGCACTATGTTTGGAACAACCGAATCTTTGTGCTCTCCGTCTCGCATACTGGTCAAAGTGGCACTTTTAAAGTGAACGTGCAGGAAGCTACAGAAAGCGCGACGCCATGAACGAACTAACGTCGTCCACTCATGCGCAGCGTTAGACCTCAAAAAATTAGCTAGCCCTTCAACTATGCCGCTCGTGAGCTTGCAGCTGCACAGTTCTCACGCCGTTTCCGAAGCCCCCGCGACCACATACGGCTCCTCGCGCAATTGCGACGTCTGCCGACCCGAGACGAGCTGCCACCACATCCGGGCGTTGGCGATGACGACGATGGTCACGAGCAGGAGAAACACGGCGGTCACGACGGCGTCGACGCGGTTGTTGAAGAGCTGGGCCTGCCACGTCGCGAGCTCGGCGGCGCTGCCGCCGGCGGCGATTTTCGTTTCCAGATCTTTCGCCAAGGCAAGGAAACCGAGCGGGGCGGGGCTGAAGATTTTCATCAGGCCGGCGGTAATCGTGACACTCAGCAGCCAGCCGAGCGGGAGCAGCGTGACCCACGTGTAGCGGGCGCGGCCCATTTTGATCAGCACGGTCGTGCCGAGCGCGAG
>JANXSC010000555.1 GCA_025352845.1 Opitutaceae bacterium | reverse complement strand
GGGCGGGGCACCGCTGGGGGGTGAAAGTTCACTAGTCCTACACATACTCCTACTCTCTCTTTTTATCTATAAACCAGCAAACTTCAGGGGGGCAGAAGCAGCACCCGCTCCCCACCGGGCGCAACCGCCCGCAACGGAGCGGTCCTCACAACATCAGACTTTTAGCCCCCCCCGGGCGTCGAATCGGGTGGTATGAGTTTTCACAAGCGGACCATCCCGCGACTCTTTGGAAAGTTCAGACGCCCCCCATAATGTATCTGCGAGGCTGAACCGCGGCCGACCCCAAAGGCCCCTCCCTTATTGCCCTAGAATGTAACTGTAAACACCTTATTCAAAGCGTATTGTGTATTATTCAAAGCGCGCTCCCAGCGAACTTCGCCCGCTTCTTGTAGAGAGTTTTCGAGTTTCGACCTTTATCGCTGCCGCCATCCCGCGTTCCTCCGCGAGCTGTCCGGCGAGTAGCCCACCGTCGGGGAGAGGTGGTGCGGCGCGAGAAACCTGCCGTCGCCAACGAATCAAACCCACCTATGTCCCGGCGCGTGCCTCGCAGATTCCGGTGGTAGGGCGATTATCCCGCGCGGTTCAACCCACGGAGTGCTTTTCTACAGGTTCTTCTACAGGTGGCTTCCCGAATCGAGTCGGAATGTGAAACGATAGGAAACCATTGAGGCCCTCTTTTTCTCAGTTCCACCTCTGAGCGAACGCATCAGAAATCTTGAGTCAATGAGAGCAAGAAACGTATTTGGAATTATGAGTCCTCTGCTCTACCACTGAGCTACTCTGGCGGAAGCCGGCGAAACGTGCAGGTTCACGGCTTAAAATCCAATCAAATTTTTTGCGGGATCGAGGGACGGGCGCATCTCGGTTTTCCGACATGGGCGGGACGCCCATGCCACGTGGCACGGGCGTCCCGCCCGTGAGCTTGCAGAAAACTGAGATGCGCCCGGAGGAACGGTCGCATCGACGCCCTATCATTTACGCTCGGTCAGCAGAAATGTCATCAGATCGCGCTGCTGCGGAGCGGTGAGGTTTTGCCAGAGGCCCTCGGGCATCAGCGAAACCGCCGAGGCTTTCAGGCCGGCGATGTCGCGGCGGGCGATGGTTTGTTTTCCGCCGGCGGCATCGCCGAGGACGATGGCGTCGGGCGTGTCGTCGAGGATCATGCCGGTCGCGGTTGTGCCGGATTTCAGGTCGACGATGTAGGCGATGCGGTCGGGGTTGATCGCGGCGCTGGGCTCGACGATGTCTTTCAACACGGAGGCGTAGTCGCGATAGACGAGATTGGAAAGGTCCGGCCCGATCACGCCGCCGGTGCCGCGGACTTGGTGGCAGACGGAACAGGCGGCCTGCGGGCTGTTAAAAACCAGACGGCCGCGCTCCCAATCGCCGCCGGCGATCTCGGGGATTTTCCGTTCGGTGGCTACGGGCTCGCTGGTGCGCGGCGTGGCCCACGGCAGCAGCACGCGGCGCACGGGCAGGGCGCGCGGGCGAAGATCCTCCGCGGTGTGCCACGCGACATCGAGCCGTGCGTCGGCCTCGCCGCCAGTCGTGAACGTGATTTCGATGGGCAGCCAGCCATTGGCCTTCGATTCCGTGGTGAGGCGAATCTCGCCGTCGCCGCGGCGATCGAGCTTGGCGGCAGCGGATGTTTTCAGCTCCGCGCGCGCGCCGGACTTGAGCGTCACGGTCACGGTCTCAGTGGGATATTCGAAATCGAGTTTCGCACCCGGTTGGATTGCGGTGCGCAGCATGAGGTGAAGATCGAGCTGCGTGCGGAGCGCAAGCGTGCCGGGGGTTTTCAGGAGCGCGAAGAGCCGCGCGTGCTCGGCGCTCGCGGCGGTGAGTTCGCGCGCGACTTTCAGATCGAGGTGCGGGAGCCAGCCGATCCACTTCGTCGCGCCGGCGGTATCGCGCCACTCGGCTTCGACGCCGGTGAGATCGGTGAGCACGTCGAGGGCGGCGTGTTGCGGGAGGTCCTTGCGGGCGCTGCCGGTCGAGCGCATGGGTTGCGTGCCATCGGGCAATTTCACCGCGTAGTTCGTCGCTTCGGTGCGCGGCGCGGTGCGCAGCGTGAGGGAGCGCAGATCGGGCGCGAGCACGGCGGAGAGCACGGGCATATCGAAGCGCCGCACTACGGCTTGGTCCTTCACGACTTGGTAGCCGGGCACGAACGACTCGAACCGATCACCTGCGCTCACGTGCGCGCCCATCGTGAATTCGCTGGCGCGTGCCAGTGTGCGCCACTGCGAGGGCTCGACGGGCCGGTCGAAGATCACGCGCGTCTCGGTCGGGCTCGCGGCGTAGGCCAGCACGGGCTGCGGCGCGGTGGCGTCGGTGTAGGAAAGTTTGAAAATTTTTCCCTGCCCGCGCGGGCCCGTGCCCCAGTCGGGCGCGCCGGTGTGGCAGGCGATGAGCAAATCGCCCTGTGGAGTCGGCACGGCGTCGATGGTGAGAAACGCGACGCACGCGATGAGATCGTTTTTGGCGACGTATCCGGCGGCGGTCTTGACGAGCTTGGTGCGCCAGATTTTTCCGCGCGACTCGCCGGCGACGAAAACATCGCCGCGCCACCAGTCGGGGCCGACGATTTTGTTTCCACCGGCGACCGTTTCGTTGAAGTGAATCCCGCAGGTCGATTGATGCTGCGGGCCGTAGTCGAAGACGCTCGGCTCATCGATCACGCCGGGGTTGTATTCCGGATGGCGCGGCGGAAAGCCGTAGTGCCGGCCCTTCACGATGTGGAGCAGCTCGTCGAAGGGGTTCCCGTTGGGCAGCCACGTCGCGCCTTCCTGATCGCTGCAAAAGAGATCGCCGGCGGCGTTGAACGCGAGGGACACGGGGAAGCGCAGGCCGGTCGAGATGATATCGCGGCGTTTCCAGTCGGGCGAGAGCCGGATGATCGTGCCGCGCTCGCTGTGGACATTGTAGTCTGACACGCCGGTCTTGGGATCGACGCGATAGGCGCTGCGCCACGCGTCGGCACCCAAGCCGAAGTAGATGTTGCCCGCGGGATCGACGGCGAGGCCGATGGCGTCGAGGTTCGACCCCGCCGCGATCGTCGGCGGCAGCCAGCCGCCGGTCACGGTCTGCAATTCCGAGGTGCCGTCGCCCTTGTCCTTCAGGTGAATCACGCGGCCGCGGCTCGCGAGGTAGAGTCCGCCGGGGCCCCACGCCATGCCGATGCTCGGTGGGATCGCGCCGCTGGTGTTGTCGAAGAAAAGCGTCGCGCGATCTTCGAGGCCGTCGCCGTCGGTGTCGGTGAGTTGATAGACGTTGCCGTCGTAGCCGAGCGCGAAGAGCCGGCCGTCGGGCGCATAAACGAGATTGTTGAGATTGCGCAGCTGCACCGGCAGCTCGCGCACGGAGAATCCCGGCACGAGCACCTGCACGGGCGGCGGTGACTTGACGGCGTAAGCCGGGAGGGGCGCGGGCGCGGCGGCACCGACGGAAAACGAAAAAAACGCGACGCCGATCAGCAGGGGACGATGAAGACTCATGGGGAGTAGGGCGCGCAAACCTGAGACACGTTGCCGCGCGGCGTCAAATTTCCCGTGGCGGGGGCTGGACGTAGCGCGGTCAGCCTGACCGCGTTCCTGAATCAACACGGGCAGGCGGCCCGGGCTACGGCGTGGTGCGCCCGAAAGAAGCTCGGTTACACTGCGAAAACTCAACCGAGGTCGGCCAGCAAGGCGCGCAATTCGCGCTCGGGATCCTCGTGGTGTTGGGCGATCGCGAGTTGCAGCGCGGATTCGAACAGCGGTTTCGCTTCCGCCCGGCGGCCGAGTGGGAGGAGCAGTTTGCCGAGGAGGATACGGGCCATCATCCAGTCGGATTTTTTCGCGATGCAGAATTCGAAATGCGGGACCGCCTCGGCCGCGCGGTCGGCTGCGACCAGCGCCTGAGCGAGGCTGAACCGGAACATCTCGTTGTCCGGGTGGCGCTCCACCAGGGCGGCAAACTGCTCCACGCGGGGGGCCACGCGGTTAGACGGCGTCGACAAAAATAACCACCGCGGTCGCGTTGTCCGGGCCACCGCGCCGCACGGCGAGGGAGACCATCTCTTCCGCCGTCGCTTTCGGATCATCGAAGCGGGTGAGCACGACGCGGAGGTCGGTGTCCGGCAGCATACGGGTGACGCCGTCCGTGCAAAACACGTAGCGATCCCCGGCCACGAGCGGGCGGGTGATGATATCGACCTCGGGCGGGGTGGGCTGGCCGATGCAGCGCGTGAGCGCGTTGCGGTTGGCTTCGTGATAATAGACGACCTCCCCCTTGGTGCGCCGGAGCCGGGCCTCGTTTTCCACCGAATGATCCTCGGTGAGGCGGCTGAGTTCGCGGTTGCGCACGCCGTAGCAGCGCGAATCGCCCACATGCGCGATCGTGAGCACGCCGTCGTGGATGCAGCCGAAGGTCAGGGTGGTGCCGATGCCCATCGAGGGGCTCATCCTCTGGCCGAGCGTCGCGACGGTCACGTTCACCTGCTGCACGGCGGCGACCAATTCGGAATCTTTCTCCAGCCGGCGCGTGCGGATCTCGGCGGCGATTTCGTCCACTGCGCATTGGGCGGCCTCGGCCCCGCCGGGCAGGCCACCGACACCATCCGCGACGCCGAAGACCATCGTCTTGTCGTCGAGAAGATACCGATCTTCGTTTTCCCGGCGGACCCGGCCGATGTCTGTGAGCGCGGCAGCGCGAAGCGAAAGCATGGAGTAAAATTTGAACCTACCGGGGTGACTGGTCAGGCGAAAGGATGAAATTTTTCGTTTCTCGTTTCCCGCGTAAAGACCGTGTAATCATGCTGTGGCAGGCAATCGAGAAACAGCCGGCCGTAGCTTTTGGCGAGCACGCGCGAGTCGAGAATAGTCACCAAGCCGCGGTCGGTGGCGCTGCGGATGAGGCGGCCGGCACCCTGGCGAAACGTGATGAGCGCGTCGGGGAGGGTGAGCTCGTTGAAGGGATTTCCGCCGCGCGCGCGGATGTGATCGCAGCGCGCCTCCGTGATCGGATGGGTGGGCGGATCGAAGGGGAGGCGCGTGATGATGACCTGCGCGAGCGAGTCGCCGGGGACGTCGACACCGGTCCAAAAACTGTCAGTGCCAAAGAGCACGGCGTTGCCAGCGCTGCGCATCTGGTGGGTCAGTTCTGTCCGGGACATCTCCGCGCCCTGCATCAAAAACGGCCGCTTCAATGCGGCAAAACGCGGCGCAAGCGTCGCGGCGATCGCGCGCATGTCGGCATAACTGGTGAAGAGCACGAGCGAGCCGCCGCGCACGGCCTGCGTGCAAAAACCCACGTAATCGGCGAGCACATCGAGCGCGAGCTTGGCCTCCTGCGGCGACGGCAGGGGAACATCGG
>JANXSC010000539.1 GCA_025352845.1 Opitutaceae bacterium | reverse complement strand
GGCGCGCCGCGCCGGTTGACATCGTCCTTCGGTTACTCCGCCGAGGCCGATTGGAGCCGGGCTAATCCCAACAAGATCGTGTGCTCCGTCCGCGTGAACGGCCGCTTCCAAATCGCAGTCATCGATGTGGCGTCCGGTGCGGGCAAGGTCGTTTCCAAAGCTCCGTTCGACGGTGTGGAACCCAGCTGGCTGGCGGATGGTCGCCATGTGGTCTACACCGCGCGCGACAAGACCACGAGCGTCCTCTGCATCCTCGACACCGAGACCGGCAGCAGCTTCGCCCTCGGAAAAGTCAGCTCGGCCTCCGAAAAGGCGAGCGTGTGGACACCGTGACGGTGGGCGCGTCTGTTTGGACGGGATTGCATTTGGACGGGATCGGTCTTGGTAGGCCAGCGCGCTTGCGCGCGCCCAATCCGCGCTCGCAAGCGCGCTGACCTACTCCCAAATCGCGTTCGCAAAAAAAAGAGCCGGTCATGATGACCGGCTCCGGGATGGCAGGGAAAAAATAATTCGCGCTTCTTACTTGATCGCCGCGGCGTAGTTCGCCTCGACGGCTTTCCAGTTCACGATGTTCCAGAACGCCGTGATGTAGTCTGGGCGGCGGTTTTGGTAGTGCAGGTAGTAGGCGTGCTCCCAGACATCGATGCCGAGGATCGGTTTGCCCTCGAGGCCGGCGACGGCCTTGCCCATGAGCGGGCTGTCCTGATTCGCGGTCGAGCCGATGGAGAGCTTCTAGTCTGAACCGACGACGAGCCACGCCCAGCCGGAGCCGAAACGCGTCGCGCCCGCCTTGGCGAAGTCCTCCTTGAATTTCGCGAGTCCGCCGAGCTGCGCGGTGATCGCGTCGGCGAGCGCACCGCTCGGCGCGTCCTTGTCGTGCGGCCCCATGATCGTCCAGAAGAACGAATGGTTACTGTGCCCACCGGCGTTGTTGCGCACTCCGGCGCGAATCGCGTCCGGAACTTTCGAGAGATCGGCGATGAGCGCGTTGACCTCGAGGGCGGCGAGTGCCGGGTGATCCTTGAGGAGATTATTCGCGTTGGTGATGTAAGCGTTGTGGTGCTTGCCGTGGTGAATCTCCATCGTCTTGGCGTCAATGTGCGGCTCAAGCGCCGTCGGAGCATAGGGGAGGGGAGGAAGGGTGAAGGCCATGGTATGTTTTGATTTTCGGGTTGGAGTGAAACGGGTGGAAACTCATGCACCGGACGGCAGGGGCGTCAACTTCCCGCTTTGGCTTACCGCTGGGGTGAGTGCCCCACGCCGCTCACTCCTCCGCTCGCCGTTTCCCGCGAAAGAACGTCTGCAACAAATCGCGGCACTCCGCTTCGAGCACGCTCGTTACTTAAACCGTGCGCCGCCCGGCCTCCGCACACTCGCGGCCGACGAAAGAGGGCTGCTCGCTGTCTAATCCTTCGCCACCCGGCTCTGTCGCCTAAGCGTAGAAAAAATAAATGTCTCCGGGATGAAATCATCCGCAATCGGCCTTGGTAGATTGCAACGGCGCGATGCGCCCGGCCGACGCCGGTGCAACTTTCGCCCCCACCAATCCTCCTCAAAACCAAAAACTCATGAAACCTGTTTTCTTTCTTTCATTGCTCGCCTTCGGCTTCGCCGCCGCGGCCCGGAGCGAAACGCCCCCGACCGCCACGCGCGTCGCCGCCCCAAAAGCGACACCTCTCACCTACGTGGACATCGTCAAGATCCGCGACGGTCAGGGCGCTGAGGGCAAGCTCGGCCCCATCCTGCGCATCGTCTCGCCGCTCGCGGATGCGTCGGTCATGCCCGGCGACGGTCGGCTCGGTGCGGGCAGCTTTAACGGCAGCGGCTTCGCCTTGAATCTCGAAATCGTCACCCGCGACACCGTCCCGGTGCAGGCCAAAGAAGGTCTCAACATCCGCGACACCACGCTGCTCGGTCAGCTAAATCCTAATTTCCCCGGCCTCTACGTTTTCTTCGACGTCGATCTGATCAAGCCCGACGGCGGCACCATCGCGAAGAACGTCAACCTCGCCAGCCTGTTCAACATCGCGGGCTCCGACGATACGCCCGGATCCGGCATCACGATTTGGGCGGGCTGGCACGTGCTGGAATCGCTCCCGGCCGACGTGAACACCTTCCGCATCACCGCCGCGATTGTCGATGAGGCGGGCCGCATCGGCTACGATCAGGTGACGTTGCGCGTCTCGCGTGGCGCAGGTCAGCCCACCTCGGGCCAAGCGCTCACGCCGGCCCCGGTCGCGGTCACGCCCACCGGCATCGACGATCCGAACGGCCCCGATGTCGTTATGATTGCACCGCGCGTGCCCACGCGCGTTGCGACGGGACCGACCGTCGGCAACCCGGCTCCTCCCGCGAGCGGCTCACTGCATTTTATCCAAGTGACGGCCCGCGATCGCAGCCGCGCCGGCATCGGCGTGAATGAAAACGGTGACGGCAAACCCGATGCGGATCGCGGCACCATCGTCGATGGATCGCAGATCCAAAATCCTACCGTGCATCCGGCGAACGGCTTCAACCGCAATTACCCCGGCCTCAACGTGACCTTCGACGTTCCGCTGCGTCAGCCCAACGGAAATCTCGTCCCCGCCGGTTCCAACCTCGCGCCGATCTTCAACATTGTTGGGAGTGAACTCGACGCCGACGGTCTGGTCGTCACGACGGCGGATTGGGTCGTGGGTGGCTCCCTCGTGCTCCCGTCGGGCAAAAATTTCATGACGATCTCGGCCACCGTGACCGACAACTCGAACAAGTCGCGCACCACGCGCCAAATCGTCGGCATCAGTCCGATCCAGAACGGGCAGGACCTGACCACCTCCAGTTCCATCGACCTCGATCTTTCCAGCAGTGCGAGTGCGCAGCGCCTGGTAAACGTCTCGACGCGCGGCACCGCCGGCACCGGCGACGACGCCATGATCGCCGGCTTCGTGATCACGGGCAACTCACAGAAACGCGTGTTGATTCGCGCGGCCGGCCCGGCCCTCGCGCAATTCGGGGTGCGCACCGCGCTCGCGCGTCCGCAGCTCACGTTGTTTTCCGGCAGCACGGTCGTCGCGACCAACACCGGTTGGAGCACCTCACCCGACGTCGCGGCTATCCGCGAGGCTGCGGCCGGCGTCGGGGCCTTTGCCTTCGGCGCCACGAGCGTCGACTCTGCCCTCCTCGTCAACCTCGCCCCCGGTGCCTACACCGCGCAGGTCGTCGGCGTCGGCGGCACCACGGGCGTCGCGCTCCTCGAAGTTTACGAAGTGCCGTGACGCCAGCCGGGACGATGCTGTCGTTTCCCCCCGCGCGGGGGATCGAGGATATGTTTTGCGCGGCGTCACCAAGGGGTGATGCTGCCGAAATGTTACCCCTCGGTCCTACGCGCGAAGAGCGTTTCGAAAGCGAGGCCCTGCCGCACATGGGCAACCTGCTCGGCACGGCGCGGCGGCTTACGGGCAGCCGCAAGTCCGCCGAAGACCTCGTGCAGGAGACCATGCTGCGTGGGTGGCGTGCCTTCGACCAGTTCGCGACGGGGACGAACTGCAAGGGGTGGCTGTTCCGCATCCTGTTTAATTTGCTGAGCAAACAGCGGCAGAAAACCCGGGCGCGCCCGCCGACCGTTTCGCTCGACGAGCACTGCGAACACCACGAACTTTCGGCGGAGGCCGCGCTGCCCGCCCGGCTCTCGCCCGACGAGATGTTCGCCGCGCTCGACCTGCTGCCCATCGAGCACCGCTCGGTTTTGATCCTTAGCATCGTGGAAGGCTTCACCTGCCAGGAGATCGCCGACTTGCAGGAGATTCCGATCGGCACCGTGATGTCGCGCATCAGTCGCGCCCGCGCAAATCTCCGCCAAATCCTGACGCGCCGCACCGAAATCACGCCCCTCGTTTCCCCGCCTACTTTGCCCGCCGCGAAAGATACCGTCGAAGGCCGACCATGAACTGCTCCGAATTGAAAAACATCCTGCCGCTCCACTCGTCGGGCGAACTGCCTTCCGGCACCCGGACGGAGTGCGAGGATCACTTGAAGACCTGCGCGGCTTGCGCGCAGATTGTGGCGGGGGAGCGACAGCTCGACGACCTCATGCGCGGAGCATTTGCGGCCCAATCCCTCGAACTGTCGCCGCTGCGCACCCGCGTGCGCGCAAAAATCGCAGCCGCGAAAAACCCCGGCTTGCTCATTCGCTGGCGCGCGCCCGGAGCGAATCCGCTCCGCTGGTTGTCGCTGGCGGCGGCGTGCCTCGCACTGTTGAGCGTCGGCGCGATCTATGTGACGAGCCAGCGCAGTGAAACCCGGCTCTACGCGGCGGCCATCACCGACCATATTGACGACGCCGTGAAGAAGGTGGAGAAGCAGGGCTGGCGCACGTCGCCGGAGGAGATTAAGGCATTTGCCCTCGAACAATTCGGCACCGACGCCTTTCTCGCGAACCTCGCGCCCGCGGACTTCCGGCTCAACCGCGTCCGCATGTGCAATCTCAAGGGCAACCGCTTTGCTCACTTCGTCTTTGAAGCGGGTGGCCGCGAGGTTTCCTTCTTCGTCCAAAGCCGCGCGGGAGAATTGAGCGGCCCCCGCGTGGAGATCGCCGGCGGCCAGCCGATCTTCGCGCACGCGAGCGAGGGCTACGAAGTCGCCGGATTTCAGTCGGGCAAACTCACGGTGCTCATCGTCACAGTTTTTACCCGGCCGGAAAACCTGCGCCTCGCGCGCGAAGCCGCGCGCCGGCTGTCGTGAGTTGATCGGGCGGCGGCGGCTCGTGCCGTTTAATTTTCTTTTTCGCGGAGGGATGAATTTTTCCGCCGCCGGCCTTGACCGTGAGTAGAGCCGCTCCGCGCCGCGTGGATTGAACGAGACGAATCTCGCCCGCGGGTGTCCCTCGGTCGCATCAAACTCTTATGATTATGAAAACCCACTTCTCATCTCCGCCCATCGTTTTTCTCCTCGCGCTCTCCCTGTCGGCCTTCCCCGCCACCGGGTTTGCCGAGACCGCGGCGCCGCGAACGATTACCGGCGGTTCATCCCTCGAGTTTTGCAGCCCGTCCGCCGTGCTCGGCGCGGCGCCGCAGGGGGAATTTTATCCGGCGATGGCCGGCGCGATGACGACCATGCACCGCGACATGGAATCCGCGCGCCCCACCGGTGACGTGGACCACGATTTCGCCGCGATGATGATCCCGCATCATCAGGGCGCGATCGACATGGCCAAGCTGGTCCTGCTCGACGGCCACGATCCGGTGCTGCGCCGCCTCGCGCAGCAAATCGTCACGGACCAGCAGACCGAAATTAACGTGATGCGCCGCCAGATCGCCGGCGTTCGCCCCCGCCGCCCGCTCGTGGCGCAAACGCGTCGGGCTACCTCCGACACCTCGCCGCCGCGTGTCGAGCGCGTGCCCGTTTCGGGCCGCGACCGCGTTTACACCGGCGATCAGATCTCGAATACCGTTTCCGTCATCGATCCCGCGACGAACACCATGCTCGGCGTCATCCGGCTCGGCGATCCGTTCACGGGTGCGCTCAGTCCGCTCTACAAGGGCGCGCTGCTCGTGCACGGCCTCGGCTTCTCGCCCGACCACCGCACGCTCGTCGCCGTCTCGATCGGCTCGAATTCCGTCACGTTCATCGACACCGCCACCAACGCCGTCAAAGGCACGCTCTACGTCGGGCGCTCGCCGCACGAGGCGTTCTTCACGACCGACGGCCGCGAGCTCTGGGTCGCGGTGCGCGGCGAAGATTACATCGCCGTGATCGATCCGGTGGCGATGAAGGAGACGCGCCGCATCCAGACCGCGAACGGCCCGGGCATGGTGTTGTTCCGGCCCGATGGGAAATATGCGTTTGTGCCGTCGAGCTTCACGACGGAACTCGCCGTCATCGCCACCGCGACGCACGAGGTGATCGCGCGTGTGAAACAGGCGAGTCCGTTCTCGCCCAATCTCGCGGTCAGCCCCGATGGCACGGAAGTGTGGTTCACGCTGAAGGACGTGGGAAAAGTTCAGGTCATCCGCGCCGAGCCGCCATTTGATACGACGGCGACCCTCGACATCGGCCCGATCTGCAATCACGTCGCGCTCGTGGACAACGCCAACGGCCAGTTCGCCTATCTCACCGTCGGCGGGCTGAACGAAGTGCAAGTCTGGCGGCGCGGCGCGCGGCCGGAGCTCGTCACGCGAATCCCCACGGGCGATTTGCCGCATGGGATCTGGCCGTCCGGCGACGGCACGCGCATTTACATCAACCTGGAAAACGGCGACGCCGTGCAGGCCATCGACACGTTGCAAAATAAAATCATCGCCACGATTCCCGTCGGCCAACTCCCGCAGGCGCTCGTCTATGTCCCTGACGCCGTGCCGACCGGGGAGGGAAAAGATAATCTTATCCCGCTCGGCGAGGCCGGCAAAGCCGCGCACGTGAAACTCGCTCCCGTCGCCGGTGCGAATCCGCAGGCGCAGGGCAACGTGGTCGTGAACTCGCTGGGCCAGTTGGACCAGTTGCAAATCGCCGCCACCGGGCTCGAGCCGGGCGCGGAGTATCAGCTCTCGCTCATCACCTCGCGCACCGCGCCGTTCGGCGAGCGCACGCCGCTAGTGAAAGGCAAAGCCAATCCCGCCGGCGCGTTTCTCGCGCAAGCCCTCGGACCGCTGCGCCAGATCGCCGGACCGGAGAGCGACCTCAAAGCCGCCCCCGGCACCGCGCAACGCTTCCTGCTGGTGACAACGCTCGCGACCGATCAGCCCGTGTTGCTGCAAGCGCAGCCGTGAGCGCCGCGCCGAAAAACAAACTGCCTCCCTGGCGCGGAGCCTCGCTCGGCCGCGCTGTCGTGGCCGGATTGATTGGCTCGCTAGCGAACACTCTGGCGATCCGGCTCGTGCAACTGACGCCGCTGCCACCGGGCACGGGCGGCCTCGCAAAAATGACGCTGGCCGCGGTGAACGACATTGCGAAGACGCTCGGCTTCGCGGGGCGCGTCCCGCCGAACTTCGGACCGGTCGGCCAGGAAATTTTCCACACCGCGATGGGCGTGACAATGGCGTTGGTTTACGCGCTGTTTTTCTATCGGCTGCTGCGCGGGCCGGGCTGGCTGCGTGGTTTGATTTTCTGCCAGATTCCGTGGCTGCTACAGGCCTTCGTCGTCCTGCCGTGGGTCGGCGCGGGGGTGATGGGATTAAAAATTTCACCGTGGACGCCGCTCGCCTCCTTCGCGTTGAACGCGATCTTCGGCCTCACCCTCGGCGCGATTTATCGTGCGCGGCAAATCGACGCCAGATGAGCCGGCGCACTCCCCCCGGTTGCACCTGTGTCGCGTGGATGCCAGCAGCCGGGATAGACTGGCGGAGCCTAAATTTCCTCCTGACGTTTCAATCGGAAAAATACCTGCAGCAGTTCGCGGCATTCCGCTTCGAGCACGCCGCCGGCGGTGAGTTCGAGATGATGGTTCACACGCGGGAGATCGTTGAGGTTCGTCGCGCCGCCGAGGCAGCCCATCTTCGGATCGGGGACGGCGTAGCAGACACGTTTCACGCGCGACATCAGCATCGCGCCGGAGCACATCGGGCACGGCTCCTTCGTCACGTAAACCGTCGCGCCTTCGAGCCGCCAGTCGCCGAGTGCGGAGGCGGCCTGCGTGAGCGCGAGCATCTCGGCGTGGGCCGTCGGGTCCTTCGCGCCCTCAACCGTGTTGTGCGCCGAGCCCACGATCTCGCCGCCGATTTCGATCACCGCGCCGATCGGCACCTCGTCGAGCCTCCAGGCGTCGATCGCCTGGTTGAACGCGAGGCTCATGAAAAACACGTCGTCGCGCACCAGTTGCGAGGGGAACCGTTTTTCAAACGGGCACGCGGTCGGGGTGGCTTTGGGTTCGGACATGGGCGCGGTTCAGAGGGTGGTGTCCTAATTTGAAATCTGAATTGCGCGAGCGCGAAGCTGGCACGGTGTTGGCGGCATGGATAAAGTAGAGCGCGCAAAGGCGCTGCGGGAAAGATTCAAAGCCAAGGGCGGATTGCCCTACGTGAAGAGCGGGCGTGTGCGGCGCGCTTACGTGGTGCTTCCGAAGCCAGCGGGGCGCGGATTCGTTTCGCTAGGTCCTGCGCTCAACGGCAAGCCGTCGGAATGGGTCAAAGCCCCTGACGCCAAGCCGAAGATGGCTCCTCGCCCCAAGCACAACACGGGAACGTCAGCACTCGCCAGCATTGCAGCGAAAGCGCCCAAGAAACTCGTCAGGGCTTACGCGACTGCCGAGCTTGCTCTTGCCGCGCGTAAGCAGCAACGGCGACCTTGACCGCGGTTTGCGGCGAATCGACCGGCGGAATCTCTAGAACTGCGGTGATGTGCCAATCGTTCGGCTTCTCCTCATAGCCCCAAGCGTAGCAATGCGCGGCCTTTGGATGGCCGGTGATTGCGAACACGCTCACGTCACCGTCAAACACGGTCTCGCCCTTGAAAACCTCTTTGACTGGCACTGTGCGCAGGTAAAGCGCCGTGGTGCAGCCGTGGATTTTCTTAATGGTCTCGGCTAGCTTTTCGCGCGGCGGCATTAAGAAAGCGCAACCAAGTCCTCGACGCGCCACAAGCGGGAAGACACGCCGAGCGCCATCGCGGGCGTGCAGCGGATCGTGC
>JANXSC010000647.1 GCA_025352845.1 Opitutaceae bacterium | reverse complement strand
CTCACCGAGCTCAAGACGATCTGCCACTGCGGCCGGAAGGCCACGATGAATCTCCGCGTCGATGCCGCGGGCCGCGCCGTGAAGGAAGGCGCGCAGGTCGAGATCGGCGGCAACGATCGCTACATCGCGATGTGCCGGCGGCACTTCAAGGCCGCGCTCGCCGGCGAACTCACCGTGCCCAAGCCCGAACCGCTCGTGCAATCGCAGCCACCGTTCCCGCGGCCGCCGGGCGCCGATTCCCCATGAAGCCCTCCCCATTTTTCCTGCGCCCGATTTTTTCCGCGCGCTTGCTCACCGCTTTTTTCCTCCCCGGTCTCTCCCTCGCCATGGCTTCCTCGCATCTCATTTTTCTCGGCGGCTACACCGCCAAGGGCCCGAACAAGGGCATCTACGCCGTCCGCCTCGATGGCGATACCGGTCTCATCGGCGCGCCCGTGCTCGCCGCCGAAGCCGTCGACCCTGCGTGGATCACGCTCACACCCGACAAAAAATTTCTCTACGCGATCCACCCCTCCGCCGCACAAGCCATCGGTTTCGCCGTCGATCCGTCGAACGGAAAACTCACCCCGCTGCCCACGCCGAACGCGCCCGCCGCGAATGCACCGAGTCACCTCGCCGTCGACGCCACCGGCCGGGTGGTGCTCGCCGCGAATTACCGCGATGGCTACGTCGCCGCGATTCCGATTCACGCCGACGGCTCGCTCGGCGTGCCGAACAAAATCGCGCACGAGGGAAAGGGCCCGCACCCCACCCGGCAGGAAAAACCGCACGTCCACTCCGTCACGCTCTCGCCCGACAACCGCTTCGTCATCGTCGCCGATCTGGGGCTGGACAAAATTTTCAGCTACGCCCTCGATGTCGCCGCAGCAAAACTCTCGCCCGCGAGTCCGCCATTCGTCGCCACCGCGCCCGGCGCCGGACCGCGGCATTTCAAGTTCGGCCGCGACGGTCGCCACGCCTACGCGATCAACGAGCTCGCCAACACCATCGCCGCCTACGACTACGCGCCCGCGAACGGCGCGCTCACACCGCGGCAAATCGTTTCGACGCTGCCCGCCGGCTTCACCGCGCCGACGACCACCGCCGAGGTGCGCGTGCATCCCAACGGAAAATTTCTCTACGGCTCCAACCGCGGCCACGACAGCCTCGCCGTCTTCGCCATCGACACCGCTTCGGGCACACTCACGCCCGTGGAAATCGTCGAGACCGGCGGCAAGACGCCGCGGAACTTCGCGCTCTCACCCGACGGCAAATGGCTCGTCTGCGGCCATCAGGACACCGCCATCATCTCCGTCTTCCGCGTCGATCCCACGACCGGCCGTCTCACGCGCAGCGAGCACAGCGGCGTCGGCCCGAGCAGCGTCTGCATTTTGTTCTACAACTAAACCCGCAATGCGCGCTTGCCGCCCTCGCGGTGGCCGCGCTTGGTTCAAGCTCTCGTTTCCTCATTTCTCCTCCCCCATGAAAGCCCTTCTCCTCACCGCGCCCTCGCGCCTTGAATTCGTCGATTTTCCCGAGCCGCAGCCGGCCGACGGCGAGGTCGTCGTGAAAGTTCACGCGTGCGGCATCTGCGGCAGCGACATCCACGGCTGGGACGGCTCAAGCGGTCGCCGCAACGCCCCGCTCATCATGGGCCACGAGGCCAGCGGCGAAATCGTCGCGACCGGACCGAGCGTGAAAAAGTGGCGCGCCGGCGATCGCGTAACCTTCGACTCCACGATCTACTGTGGCGCGTGCGCGTATTGCCGCGCCGGGCAGGTGAATCTCTGCGAAAGCCGACGCGTCGTCGGCGTCTCGCCCGCGGAATACAAACAGCACGGCGCGTTTGCCGAGCGGCTCGCGATTCCCGAGCGCATCCTCTACCGCCTGCCCGACACTCTCCCCTATGATCAGGCCGCGATGGTCGAGCCCGTCTCGATCGCGATTCACGCCGTGCAACGCACCAAGATCGCGCCCAACTCCACCGCCGTCGTGATCGGCAGCGGGATGATTGGGCTCCTTGTGATTCAGGCGTTGCGCTGGGCAGGCGCGAAACAAGTCGTCGCCATCGACCTCGCCGACAACCGCCTCGCGCTCGCTCACCAGCTCGGCGCCACGCATACGATTAACTCCGGCCGCGAGGACGCCGCCGCCGCCGTGGCGAAAATCACCCACGGCCTCGGTGCCGAGACCGCGTTCGAGGTCGTCGGCTTCACGCCCACACTCAACCTCGCGATCAACGTGCTCAAGCGCGGCGGCACCTGCGTGCTCGTCGGCAACCTCTCGCCGAAGACGCAGGATTTCCCGCTGCAAGCCGTCGTCACCAAGGAACTCAGCCTCCTCGGCTCCTGTTCGAGCGCCGGCGAATACCCGCTCTGCCTCGACCTGATCGCGCGCGGCGCGATCAACGTGAAGCCGATGATCGAGGCCGTCGTGCCGCTCGCCGAGGGCGCGGGTTGGTTTGAGAAACTCAGCGCCAAGGACGGCGGGAAATACATGAAGGTAATCCTGCAACCGTGAGCGCGCGGCGGAGATTTTCCGCCGTTCCGATCGCGGTGATTGTGTTGTTCACACTCGCTGGTGTTGCGCGCGCCGACACCTCGGCCTCTTCCGCACCGCGTGCCGCCGCTGCCGTCCGCCGCGCCATCGTCACGAGCGCCGCACCCCACGTCGAACTCCTCGCCGCCGCGCTGCAAGGCAACCGCCTCACGCTGAATTTCAGCCGCGCCGCGCTCGACCTCGCGCCGGGAAGTCTCGACTTCGAGGAATGGTCCCGCGGCGTCCACGTCGCCGCCGCCGACACGCTACGCGAGGAGCACGGCGATTTCGAAATTCACACGCTCATCGCCGGCGTGCCGCTCGATCAGATTCTCGCAGCCAACGAGCAGCCACGCCTCGCGCATCAATTCGCCTTGCCCCCCGCGACAGCGAAACCCGCGCGCGCCGCGCTCGTCGCCCGCCGCATCGCCATCAGTCCCGGCCACGGCTACTACCTCAACTCCAGTTCGCGTTGGGTGCTGCAGCGGGATTTCTACTCCGGCATCGTCGAGGATTTCGTAAACCACGATTTCGTTTCCCAGCTCGGCACGCTGCTCGCCGCCGCCGGTGCCGACGTGCGGCCCACGCGCAACCTCGACCGCGCCGCGGGCGACGGCGAATCCGGTTTTCCGAAATGGCAGGAGGCCGCGCGCTACCACGCGAAAGCCCTCGGCACCGATCCCTCCGTGTGGAACGAATCCGGTTTCGATCACCTCAGTCAGGACATCCGCTGCCGCCCGCTCTACGCCAATGCCATCGGCGCCGAGCTGCTCGTGAGCGTGCATAACAACGGCGGTGGCGGCACCGGCACCGAGACACTCTACGACACTAACAACGGCTTCGGCCCCGAGAGCAAACGCCTCGCCGACACGCTGCACGCGCGCGTCATCGCCGCCATCCGCCGCGACTACGATCCCGCGTGGACGGACCGCCGCGTGCAGGGCTTCAACGGCAGCTACGGCGAGAACCGCCTCGCGACGCGCCCCGCCGTCATCATGGAAATCGCCTTCATGGATCGGCCCACGCCCGACAACGTCGCGCTGCGCGACGAGCGTTTCAAACGCATCGTCTCCGCGGCCATCGCCGAGGGCATCCGGGAGTTTGTCGAGAGCCCCGTGCCCGCGCCGGCGAGCGCGCTCGCCGCGACCGCCGACGCCACGGGCGCGACGCTCTCGTGGACGGACAATTCGGCGAATGAAACCGGGGTTCGCATTGAGCGCCGCGACTTGGTGACCGGCGGGTGGGCGACACTCGCCACGCTGCCGGCCGGCGCGACCAGCTATCGCGACACGCTCGTCTTCAACAACGAGACCTATACCTATCGCGTGTTCGCCTTCAACGTTTCCGGCTCGTCGGGGCAGGCTTCGAACGAGGCCTCGGTCGAGATTCCGCCCGCGAACACCACGCTCGCGTTTCTGGCAGTAATACCCGTGTCGGCTGGCTTTGCTCTCGACTGGAGGGAGGAGGCAACGATCGCGTTTCGCGTGGTCGACGGACGCGGTGCCGCCGTGCGGCGCCCGCTCGTTACCGGCTACGATTCGATCCGGCAGTTGCGCATCCACATGATCGGCGATGACGAGGGGCGCTTTCAATACTCGGTGTTGGCACCAGTGGGACAGGCGCCGGGTGACTACGAGTTGGAGTTCCAAGTCTCCAAGCCGGGCTACGCGGGGAATCTGTCGCTGCGCCGCACGGTGCGGGTCAACAACCCCTTCGCCGCCTCCAACTCCCCCGTGATCGCGCGGCAGCCCGCGTCGCAGACCGTGACGGCCGGCGGCACTGCCACCCTCAGCGTCGCCGCGATCGGCGCTGCTCCGGCGATTAACCTGCCCGCCTATCAGTGGCAGCGCAACGGCAGGCCCATCGCCGGGGCGACCGCCGACACCTACACGATCCCAAACGTCACCGCCGCGGACGCCGGCGGCTACGGCGTTGTTGTCCGTAACGCCAACGGTCCGGTCACGAGCCTCGAGGCGACACTCACCGTGCAGCCTGCCGCGTGGCTCGCCAACCTCTCACTGCGCACGGCGCTCGACGCTGGGCGCACCGTGATCGTGGGTTTCGTGGTGCGCGGCGGGAGCAAGGATTTCCTCTTGCGCGCCGCCGGTCCGGCGCTCTCGGCGTTCGGCCTCACGACCGCGATGGCGGACCCGCGGCTCGAGGTATTTCGCGGCAGTGCGCGTATTGCGGGCAACAACGACTGGCCCGCCGCGCTGGCGCCGGTGTTCGCAGGACTAGGCGCGTTTGCGTTTCCCGCCGCGAGCCGCGACGCCGCGGTGCTGCAACCGATCGACGGCGCGGGCTCGGCGATCGTCACGGGCACTGCCGGCGGTGTCGTGCTCGTCGAGGGCTACGATGCGGGCACGGGCAGCGCCGTGCGCCTCGTGAACCTCTCCGCGCGCAACCGCGTCGGCACCGGTGCCGATGCGATGATCGCGGGCTTCGTAATCGCGGGCAGCGGCACGCAGCGCGTGCTCGTCCGCGCCGTCGGCCCGGCGCTCACCGGCTTCGGCGTCAGCGGCGTGCTCATTGATCCACGATTGGAAATACACGACGCGACGGGCCGCATCGCCGAGAACGACAACTGGGATGCGGCGCTCGCGCCGGTGTTTGCCCAAGTGGGTGCGTTTCCGCTCCCAGTCGGCAGCAAGGATTCGGCGCTCGTGCTCACCCTCACCGCCGGCCGCGCCTACACCGCGCAGGTCTCGGGCGGCGGCGGCGGCACCGGCGAAGCGCTCGTCGAGGTTTATGAGGTGCCCTGAAATCGCCGCGCTTGCACGCGACTATTTTCGCCTCACTCTCCCGCGCCCAGAATGAGAACCCTGATTTTCATCGGTATCTGCGCCGCTTCCGTGGGCATCGCGATCTGGGAGTGCCGTGATCGAAGCGATGGACGGAAAATTGCCATGCACACCATCGTCGGACTGGTGATCGGATTGGTGATCTGGAAATTCATCGTCTTCCTCGGCGTGTTCGACAACTGGAAGTGACGGTGATCGGCAAACGGTAGGGCGGAGTTCAGTCCGCCTTCCATTCCGGCCGGGGCGGGCTGACAGCCCGCCCTACCCACGAAGTCCCAGCCAACGCACGTCACTCCAGCGCCCACACCATCACATTGTCGACGAGGACTTCCTGGCCGTCTTTGCCGCCGACGCGGAAGACGAGGCCCGGTTTCTTGACGTGAAAATCCTTCGCGGTCGCACGCAGCGGGGCGCGGCCCTCGCTGCTCACGATCACGGTGTCGCCCTTCACCTCGAGCAGCACCGTGAACCACTGGTCGCGCGGGAACTTCGTCGCGGCCTTGGCGTGCACGGCGTTTTTCGATTTCGGATCGTCCTTGTCGGGATGCTCGGTGATCGACCAAGACTCGGGCGTGAGGATGAGCGAGAAGAGATGCCCTTTCTTTTTGAGTTCGCCCGGCGCGGGATCAAAGCCGAGGTGAAAGGTCGTCGCGCCCGCCAACTTCACGTCGAGCTGGATCGCGCAGTCCTGCAGCGGCAGCAGTTTCCGAAACGCGCCGACATGCTTCTCGCTCGCGAGTTCGTCCGCGTGCAGCGCGCCACCGGCGACGGAGAGCACGCCGGTGTTTTTGTTCCAGCCCTTCGGCACGGTGTCGGACTCGAATTTTTCCTCGAGCAGGAGTTTGCCCTTTTTCCCGAGGGTCGGTTCGAGCCCCGCGGCCGCCAGCGGCAGGACGATGCAGGCAAACAGGGCGGACGCGAGGATTCTAGGTGGGGTTTTCACGGGTGGGGACGAGACGGTGGGGAAGCGCGGGGCTGATGCGGTTGCGAATCCGGCGAATGAAATCGCACGGCATTCGCAGCAGAAAATGCGCGGGAGACGAGCGAATTTTCAAACCGTGAATCGGGCTGGCTGTAACAGGCATTGAGGTCAGCTCGTTGCCTGATGCGTGGCACGGGCGCCCCGCCCGTGTTAGAGGAAGCAGGAGGGCTCCTCGGCTCGACCCCACGGGCAAGATGCCCGTGCCACTCCGAACCCTCAGAGCAACACTTGCCACTGATTTTCGCGGGCCGCGCGGGCGGCCTTGAGCGCACCGATCGCGACGTAGCGTTTGTAGTCCTGGCCCGCGAGCCGGACTTTCGGGGTCTCGTAGCCATCGTCAGTGAGCTTTTTCTGGAGCAGCGTGTCGATGCCCTTCAGCAGCGAACCTCCGCCCGTGACGACGATGTTCTGCATCAGCGTGACCACCGAATCGGAACCCGCGCGTTCAATCAGCGTGGTGAGGGCGGGATAGATTTTGTCGATGAGCGTGTTGCAGGCGCGGCCGATCACATCGCCGAGTTCCAGCGTGTGGGCCTTGCCGCCCATGATGACTTTCACGTCGAGGGGCTTGCGGCTGGGGCCGACATAGCCGTGGGCCTCTTTGATCTCGCGCACTTTCTGGCGAGACAGGCCGTTGTTCGGATAGGTGCGGTCGAGTTCGGCCTGCATCAGCTCGTCGATGGCGTCGCCCGCAAAAGCGATGCTGATTTGGTCGTTGCGCGTCGGGAAGCAGCCCTGCACGAGGCAGAGGTCGCTCGTGCCGCCGCCGATGTCGATGAAGAGGGAGTTGACCACGGGATCGATGTAGTTCGGCTGCGCGATCCGCGCATCGTCGCGAAAACCGAGCGCAGCGAGAAACGGCTCCGGAATCAGCAGGATGCGATCAAAAATACCCTGCGCCGCGCGACGGATATCCTCGCGCGCCGTTTCGCCGGCGTTGGCGGGCACGCCGACCACCGCCCGGATTTCCGCCTGCCCCGTGGGATCGGCCAGAGAGCCGATGTGCTGCATAAAATCGCGCGCAGCCGCAGGCTCGGCGACAATGCCCTGGGCGAGGGGCGCGACGAGGCGCACGTGGAGCGCGCTGTGCAATGCGTCGTCGCCGAAGAGCACACTGCGATTGCCGGCGATGATGCCGTCGACAATGCCGTCCTTCACGTAGCCGATGACGGACGGGACGACTTTGCTCACGGTAATATCAGTCGAGCCCACCGGGCCGGCGAGGAGGCAGGATTTGTTCGTGCCGAGATCGAAGCCGACGAGGATGATCTTGCCCTTGGCGGCGCTGGCGCGCTCGGCGGTGGCCGGCGGCTGCGACGGGACGGACGCGGTCGGTGAGGCGGATGGTTTTTCGAGGGTGCCTGTGGTCATGATGTGGATGGGTTGAAACGACGGAACGGATTGAAGCAATCGGAGGAAGTCATGGGCCAGCGGCGGCGGGCGTGGCGGTTTCCTGCTCGATCATCTGGTCGATGAAGTCCGCGATGCCGGGTGCCGCCGCCGCCGGACGTCGCAGCGTGACGGCATCGGACAAGACGGGTCGCGACGGGCGAATGAGACCGGCGCGAGCTACCTCTGAAGGCAGCGACTCGTGCAGCAACGGAAGGAGAATTTCAGCAACAGCCCTGGCGTCGGCCACGCGCTCTGCTTCGCGCGCAAACAACTCGGCCATCTTGATCTCACATGCCCCACCTTCCGGAGCCGACGCTCGGATGCGTCCGATCGCATCGGCCAGCTCGGTTGACTGCAGGCAATCCGCCTCCAAGCCGTGTCCGGAAGCCCGCAGCACGCAAACGCGCCGATACAGCTCCCCCGCTTCGCTCCACGGCGAAGCTTCGTTGGCGAATGACGGAAAAGTTGCAGCGCTCAAATGGTGAGTCACTAGACCGACCGCAAGCGAAGTGGTTCGCGACAATCTTGCGTGAGCGACATTTCGTGGTGCGCCACCGTAGGCGGACCGGATGAAACCGGGGGAAAATGCGATTCCACGCGGTTCCGTCCAACCACACCCAGAAAGTTGTGCAACGAAGTCACCCGCCGGCCGGCATTTCCTGGGTGCTCACAGTCGCCACTCCGGATTTCTTTGGGTGGGCTCCTGGAGGCGCGGGTCGGAATTGAACCGACGCATAGAGGTTTTGCAGACCTCGGCCTTACCACTTGGCTACCGCGCCGAACCCAAGAGGCGTGGACGTTGGCGGAAAAAAATGCCCGCGCAAGCGCCGAAATGCGAATGCCGCGACACCACGCTTGCGGCGGCGCGGCATTCGCCGCTAGGCATTCCGCCACTTTCATGCGCACCACCGTCTTCACCATCGCCAACCAAAAGGGCGGCGTCGGCAAAACCACCACCGCGGTCAATCTCTCGGCCGCGCTGGCGGAGAAAAAGATCCCCGTCCTCCTCGTCGATCTCGATCCGCAGGCCAATGCGACGAGCGCCGTCGGCGTCGAGAAGCACGCGGGCAGGAGCCTTTACGGACCGCTCAGCGGCGAAGGCACGGCCGCCGAGATGATCGTGCCGACGGCCTACGAAAACCTCTCGCTCATCCCCAGCGAGGAGGATCTCGCCGCCGCCGAGATCGAGCTGGCCCAGACGGAAAATTACCTCGAGAAACTCCGCACCGTGCTCGCGCCCGTGCGCAAATCCGGCACCTACCGCGCCATCATCATCGACTGCCCGCCGGCCCTCGGGATGCTCTCGATGAACAGCCTCGCCGCCGCCGACTTCCTCCTGATTGCGCTCCAGTGCGAATACCTCGCACTCGAGGGCCTCGGCCAGATACTCCGCAACGTCGATCGGCTCAAATCCGCGCACATCAACGATGCGCTAGAACTCGGCGGCGTGGTCATGACGATGTTTGATCTGCGCACCAACCTCTCGCGTCAGGTCGTCGACGAGGTGAAGCAGCACCTGCCCGACAAGATTTTCGAAACGGTGATCCCGCGCACGATCCGCCTGAGCGAGGCGCCCAGCTTCGGCAAGACGATCTTCGACTACGACAACCTGAACCCCGGCTCCACCGCTTATCGCAAACTCGCGCAAGAAGTGATCGAGCGGTTCAAGTTGAAGTGATTTTCTGGCACCACGAAATACACCAAGAACACGAAAAGATGTGGTCCCCGGCCTGACTTTTGTGTGTTTCGTGTATTTCGTGGTGCCCTGACTCCCGTGTTCGCCGCCCTCGCCAAATACCGCCAAGTCTTCCTGATCGGACTGCAGAGCAACATCGTCTATCGGTGGAATTTCGCCGTGCGCGGCTTCTTTTCGCTCTTCCACCTCGCGGCGGTGGTCATCCTCTGGAGCGCGGCGGCCACCGGCCGCGGCGAGATCGGCGGCTTCTCGCTCAACCAGACCATCACGTATTTTGTCACGCTGCTCGTGCTGCAGTTTTTCATCAGCGCGTTCAACGAGGACTACCAAATCAGCGAGGAAATCCGCAACGGGCTCATCAACCAATTCCTCCTGAAACCGATCAATTACTTCGCGTATCGGTTCAGCATCTTCGTCGCGGCCCGGCTGGTGTCGGGCCTGCTCGTCATTCTGCCGCTCGTCGTCGCGCTGCCCGTCATCTACCAATATCTCTCCTACCCGAGCAGCGTGTCGGGTCTCCTCCTTGGGCTGCCGGCGATGGCGATGTCGGCGCTGATTCAGTTCAGCATCGCCTACTGTTTCGGGATGCTGACGTTTTGGTTTCTGGAAATCCAGGGCTTCGTGATTCTCTCGATGGCGATCGAAACGGTGCTTGGCGGCCAGATGTTCCCGCTGGATCTGCTGCCGGCGTGGGCCTACTCGATCGCGAAGTGCCTGCCGTTTTACTACCAGATGTATTTTCCCGCCGCGATTTTCACCGGCCGCATCACGGAGATGTCCGCCATCTTGCAGGGCTACGCGATTCAGGCGGTCTGGGTCGTCGTGCTCCTGCTGATTAACCAAGCCCTCTGGACGCGCGGCCTGCGCCGCCACACTGCGGTCGGTGGCTGATGGAATTTTCGATTTTGGATTCTCGATTTTCGATTCACCCAACCCAACCTGCCTCGTGATTGTGCGTTTGCCCGCCAATCGAAAATCGAGAATCCAAAATCGAAAATCCCATAATGCTCCACTACGCCAAAATCTGGCTCGCCAGCGCGCGCTACTCGATCACGCGGACGCTGATGTTCCGCGGGGATTTTTTCGTCTGGGCGCTCGTCGAGTTGTTCTGGATGTCGGTGAATCTCTTCACGATTTCGGTCATTTACGATCACACCGACGGAATCGCCGGGTGGACGAAATACCAGATGATTCTCCTCGTGGGGACCTCACTGCTCATCCAGCGGTTCCTGATGGGATTTTTCTGGAGCAGCATTTTTGAAATGGGCCGCAACATCCGCAGTGGCAACTTCGACTTCTTCCTGGCCCAGCCCGGCAACATCATGTTCATGGCCACGACGCGAAAACTCGACCCCGACAGCCTCGTGAACTCCTTCATCGCCGCCGCCGTGGTAGTTTATGCGGCCCGGCAACTCGGCCTCGATCCGGGCGCGGGGCAGATTGCGCTCTACATCTTCATGGTCGGTTGTGGCGTCGTGATCCACTACAGCGTGCTCGTGATGTCGATCTCGGTGGCGTTCTGGCTGACGAGTGCGCAGGGCATCGAGGGGACGTATTTCACGCTGATGGAATTTTCGCGGCTGCCACGCAAGGCGTTTGCCGGGCTCGTCACGCAGGGGCTGTTCGTCTGGCTGCTACCGGTGGTCGTCGTGACCAACACCCCCGCGCGCCTCCTCTTTGAAGGTTTCGATCTCGGGCTCGCAGCGTGGCTCTTTGGCGCGGCGGTGGTGTGGTTCGCGGTCGCCGTCTTCGTGTTTCACCGCGGGCTGCGCCGCTACGCCAGCGCCAGTTCATGAGCGACCCACGCGCCGAGCTGGAGGCCCGGGTCGGGCACGCGTTTCGCGATCGCGAGCTGCTCGAACGCGCGCTCACGCACCAGTCCTACCTCGCCGATCATCCCGCGACGGTCGAAAGCAACCAGCGGCTCGAATTTCTCGGCGACGCCGTGCTCCAAATCCTCATCGCCGAGGAGTTGTTTCACCTGTTTCCCGCCGAGCGCGAGGGGCCGTTGAGCCGCCGCCGCTCCATGCTGGTCAACGGCACGTTTCTCGCGCAACTCGCCCGCGAGGTCGGGCTTGAGCGTTTGCTGCGTCTCGGCACCAGCGAGGAAAACACGGGAGGGCGCACGCGCCCTTCCATTTTGGGCGACGCGTTTGAGGCTCTCATTGGCGCGATCTATCTCGATGCCGGGCTTGCTCCCGCCCGCGACATCGTGCGCGGCATCTACGGTGATTTGCCAGCCCGGCTCGCCGGCATCGAGGAAATGGACAATCCCAAGGGCCGCCTGCAGGAGGGCGTGCAACCCCTCCACGGCAACGACGCGCTTCGCTACGAAGTCGTGCGCACCGAGGGAAAAGATCACGCCCGCACCTTCGAGGTCGCCGTCTTTCTGCTCGACCGCCAGCTCGGCACGGGCACCGGCCCCTCGAAGCGACTCGCCGAGGAAGCCGCCGCGCGCGTGGCGCTCACCGCCCTCAAGCTGATCTGACGTGACCCACGCCGGCCGCGAAACGGAAGTTTGCCGTTTCGCGCCAGCTGGTTTCTCAATTGCCGTCCATGTCTGTCCCGGCCCTTCCGCGTCGCAAGCTCACCGGTGTCTGCCCGCCCGCGCGCGGTGCGGTCGTCGCCGGGCTGACGCGCGCGCATCCGGCCCCGGTGTGGCTGGTCGTGGCGGAAAACTTGAAGGCCGCCGAACACCTCGCGGACGACGTGGTGTTTTTCCACGGCGCGTCGGGCGACCCGCGGGCGCTGCGCGCGCTCGTTTTTCCCGAGTCGATGCCCGAGGGCGGCGACATGCGCGAAGCCTTCGCCGCGTCGAGCGATCGGCTCACGGTGCTCTCGCGGCTGCGCGCGACGCGCGGAATGGTGCGCGCGCCGGACACGCTGGTCGTCGTCACCACGCCCGCGGCGCTGCTCCAATCGGTGCCGGCGCTGGAGGAATTCGCGACGCGCGAACTCACGCTCACGCGCGGGCAGACGCAGCCGTTTCAAGGCCTCCTCGAACAGCTCCAAAAACTCGACTACGATTCCGAGGCCGTCTGCGAGGCGCCCGGCCACTACGCGATTCGCGGCGGCATCATCGACGTCTATCCCGTCACCGCCAACCAGCCTTACCGCCTCGATTTCTTCGGCGACGAAATCGAATCGATCCGCGAATTCGATCCGGTCACGCAACGCTCGGGCGCGGGCGTGGAAAGCATCTCGCTCGCGGCTTCGCCCCGCGTGCGGCTCAAAGATTCCACGACCGGCCTCGCTGACTACCTCAGCGCCGGGACGCATCTGGTTCTGGTCGAGCCGGCGGCGCTGGAAAACGAGTTCAGCACCATCGCGCGAGAGGGCCACGGCACGCTCGCGCCGCTGCTCGCCCGCTGTGCGGCGGCTTTTGCCGTGAGCGACATCGACGAAGCCAGCGCGATTTTCGAGGGTGCAGCCGAGGAGGCAACTTGGGACACCGAGAGCCTCACTCACCATCGCCGCTACCCGGACGACGCGCTCGTGGCGCAGGAACGCCTGAGCGTGGAGGAAGACGCACGCCACGAATTTCTCCGCCAAATCGCCGCGTGGAAAAAGGCCGGCTACGAAATCGTGTTCGTCGCGGCCAAGGAGGGCGAGGAGCAGCGCGCGCAGGAAATTCTCGCCGAGGATTCCGCGCTGAAAGGCATCAAGCCCCGCTGGCTGCGCGGCGGCATCAACGAAGGATTCCGGATCACGTTTCGCGAAGGGGCCGACCTTGGCTTGTTGTGGGCGGGGTGCCCCCACCCCGCAAACTCGCCGCGCACGAAGCGGGGTGGGGGCACCCCGCCTACATCAACGCAGGCGACGGGCCTCGTCGTCGTCACCGAGACCGAAATCTTCGGTCGCCAGCGCCAGCGCCGGCCCGCGCTCAACCCCCGCGCCACCGCCACACGCGCGCAGATCGATCAGTTGCTGGATTTCGCGGAACTCGTGGAGGGCGATTTCGTCGTCCATCTCCAACACGGCATCGCGCACTACCGCGGGCTCACGAAACTCGACACCGCGCAGGGCATCCGCGAAGTGATCTCGCTGGAGTTCGACGACCACGTGACGCTCCACGTGCCGTTGCAGGAGTCGCACCTCATCAGCCGCTACGTTGGGCTCAGCAAGTCGCGCCCGCAGCTCGGCCGCATCGGCTCGGGCCGCTGGGAAAAAGCTCGACAGGCCGCCGAACGCGCGACCATCGATCTCGCGGCGGAGCTGCTGCGCATCCACGCCGCGCGCGAGGCGCAACCGGGCCACGCTTTTGCCGAGGACAACACGTGGCAGAAGGAATTCGAGGCGTCGTTTCCGTTCACCGAGACGCGCGATCAACTCAAGGCCATCGTGGAAACGAAGGCCGACATGGAAAAAACGCGGCCGATGGATCGCCTGATTTGCGGCGACGTGGGCTTCGGCAAAACCGAGGTCGCGATCCGCGCGGCGTTCAAGGCCGTGCAGGGCGGCCGGCAGGTGGCGCTGCTCGTGCCGACGACGGTGCTCGCGCAGCAGCATCTCAACACCTTTCGCGAGCGGATGGCCGGCTACCCGATCGCGGTGGAGATGCTCAGCCGGTTTCGGTCGCGCGCAGAGTTGAAGAAAATCCTCACCGCCACCACCGCGGGCCAGGTGGACATACTCATCGGCACGCATCGGCTGCTCCAGCGCGACGTGATTTTCAAGGAGCTCGGCCTCGTCGTCATCGACGAGGAGCAGCGCTTCGGCGTGAAGCACAAGGAGGTCTTCAAGCGGATGCGCGCGACGGTCGACGTGCTCTCGATGAGCGCCACGCCGATCCCGCGCACGCTCTACATGGCGCTCACCGGCGCCCGCGATCTCAGTGTGATCGAGACGGCGCCGACCAACCGCCACCCGATCCAGACGATCGTGAAAACCTACGACGAGAAGATCGTCGTCGATGCGATTCACTTCGAGCTGCGGCGCGGCGGGCAGGTTTTCTACCTGCACAACCGCGTCCAGACGATCGATCTCGTCGCGGCGCGGCTGCGCGAGCTGCTGCCCGGCGTCACCATCGGCGTCGGCCACGGCCAGATGGGCGCGGACGATTTGGAGAGCGTGATGACCGAGTTCGTCGCTGGCCGCTACCAGGTGCTCGTCTCCACCACGATCATCGAAAGCGGCCTCGATATTCCCAACAGCAACACGATCATCATCGAGGGCGCGGATCGGTTCGGGTTGTCGCAGCTCTACCAGCTCCGCGGGCGCGTCGGGCGGTTCAAGCATCAGGCTTACGCGTATCTGCTGCTGCACCGGCACACGCGCCTGCTCGAGGTCGCGCGCCAGCGGCTCACGGCAATGCGCCAGCACAACCAGCTCGGTGCCGGCTTCCGCATCGCGATGCGCGACCTCGAGCTGCGCGGCGCGGGCAACCTCCTCGGCGCCGAGCAGAGCGGACACATCGTGGGCGTGGGTTTCGAACTCTACTGCCAGTTGCTCCGGCAATCGGTCGCGCGCTTGAAGGGCGAGAAAACCGCCGCCGCGATCCGCGCCAACGTGAAACTCGATTTCGTGTTTGTCGGCGAGGGCACCGCCGCCGCAGGCGATGGCGGTCGCCACAAAGACGGCTACACCGCGATCAAGGACGCCGAAGACGAGCACGCGGTCGAGGTCGCGCGCGTGCAGGCGCGCATCCCGCCGAGCTATCTGGGCGAAACGCGGCTGCGCATCGATTTCTACCGCAAACTCGCGCTGGCGGACGCGTTGCCCGCGCTCAAACAAATCGAGACCGACCTGCGCGACCGTTTCGGAAAATTCGGCGACGAGATCAAGGCGCTGCTGCTAATCACGGAAATTCGCATCCGGGCGGAACAAAAGGGCATCGTCTCCGTCGAAACCGAATCGAGCCGCCTGAAATGCCTGCGCCATTCCGGACGGCGCGACGACTGGGTGCAGGTGGGCACCCGGTTTCCAAGGTTGACCGCCCCCAAGCCCCTCCTACGTTTGAAAGAAATCCTCTCATTCCTGAACAATCTGCCGACTCCATGACGTTCCGCTGCCGCCTCTTTTCCCTGCTGCTCGCCGCCGCGTCCTGTGCCTCCGCCCTCGCCCAAGTGCCCGCGTTTGGCTCGGCCCCCGCCCCCGCCAGTCCAGCTTCCAGCGCCGTCGTCGAGAACCTGAACCTGCGTTTCGCCAACGGCATCGTGGCCGTCGCGGAGGAGAAAATCATCACCGTCGCCGACGTGATGCAGTATATCGGGCCGCTGATGAAGCAGGTCCGCGAAACCGCGAAGGACGAAAAGGATTTTCAACAACAGCTCGAAAACCTACAGGACAGCGCGATTCAGGATCTCGTCGACCGCGTGCTGATCGTGAAGGAATTTCGGAAGGACGAGAAGCGCAACATCCCCGCCCACTACGTTGACAACGCCATCTCCGATGAGATCGCGGAGCGGTTCGAGGGCGATCGATCCAAGTATCTCGCCTACCTCAAGGCCAAGGGCCAGACGCAGCGCGACTATCGCAAGGAAAAGGAGGAGGACATCATCTTCTCCTACATGCAGGGCCAGCAGCGCAAATCGCAGAGCGTGGTGAGCCCCGTCCGCATCGAGACCTACTACACCGAAAACAAGGATCGTTTTTACCGTGAAGACGAAGTCCACCTCCGCCTCATCCAGCTCACGCGCAGCGAGGATCAGACCGACGCCACGCTGACGGAGAAGGCGAACGAAATTCTCAGGCGGGTGGCGGCCGGCGAAAAATTCGAAGAGCTCGCCAAGGAGTTCAGCAACGACATGAAGCGCTCCAAGGGTGGTGACTGGGGCTGGATGAAGCGCTCGGATTTCAAAAAAGAGTTCAGCGACCCCGCCTTCGAGTTGAAGAAGGGCGAGGCCTCCAAGCAAATCCTCCTGCCCGAGGGCGCGTTTCTCCTCTACGCCGAGGATCGCAAGTTCGCCGGCATCCAGCCGATCGACGAGGTGCGTGATCAGATTGAGCGCATTTTGGTGCAGCAGATGGGCCGCACGAGCCAGGAACGCTGGCTCGAGCGCCTCCGCCGCAACGGCTACGTGAAGCATTACTGAGCGGCGCCAGACCGTCGGATCGCCGCCGCGCTCGCCCACCGGATCGAACTGAGCGCCGTGTCTGATTCTCCGGACGCTCCCGAGTCGGCACCGCTCAACCGCCTCCGCGCCACCGCCGCCGCGGAGCGTCCGCAGGAGCGGTTGGAGAAATTTGGGGCGGGCGCTCTCACCGATGCGGAGCTGCTCGCGATGCTACTGCGCAGTGGCACGCGCGGACAAGACGTGCTCACGCTCGCCACGCGCCTCATTGACGAGGCCGGCTCGCTCGCCGGACTCATCGCGTGGGGCGAGGAGGATTTTCGGAAACTGAAGGGCATCGGCCATGTGAAGGCGTTGCAGCTTTTGACCGTAATGGAAGTCGCGCGCCGCATTGTCGGCCAGCAGGGCGGCGAGGAACCGCTGCTCAATCGCGCCGAACTCATCGCCGCGTATCTGCAACCCGTAGCGGCGGGACTCGAGGTGGAAAAATTCTGGGTGCTGTGCCTCAACCGCAAAAACCGCCTGATCAAGCGCGTGGAAATCAGCTCCGGCAGCGCGCACGCCGCCCACGCCCACCCGCGCGAAGTGTTTCGCGTCGCCGTGCGCGAGGCCGCTTCCGCCATCGCCTGCGCGCACAACCACCCCAGCGGCGATCCCGCGCCGAGCGCACCGGACATGCAGGTGACGCGCCTCCTCCGCGAAGCGGCCCGCGCCGTCGACATCCCGCTCATCGACCACGTAATCCTAGGCCGCACCGGCGCCGATCCGATCGGGCGCGGGTTTTTTAGCTTCCGCGAAGCGGGGTTGATGTAGGCGCGCGCGAAATGGCCGCGACGCAAATCAGGTTTTTGCCCCAACGCTCAGTTTCTAACGGCGGACGACGAGGGCCGGGCGCAGCGCGGTCAGCCTGATCGCGTTGATCGAACCCGCATGGGCCGGCGGCCCGTGCTACGGCTGAAATTGCCCTGAGTTTACACTTGAAGCGGATGCCAGAGTTTGCGTCTTTGTCCGCCCTCTTGGTGGAGTTGAGCAGTGGCCGCTCCGGAGACTGTAAATCTCCCGTCTTACGACACCGTTGGTTCGAATCCAACCTCCACCACCATTTCCCGAAAGCGACAAAGCTTCAGGCTGTCGAGGAGCTAGCGCGGAGCTTTAGCCCGCGGCTTGGGTGATTAGGTTGGCGCTTCCAGACGCGGGCTGAAGCACCGCGCTACCCCGGAATGCCGTTGCCAGATTAGATGCGGCTTTGCCAAGGCGACTGCGCCTACTTCACCGCCGCGGCCGCCGTCACGAGCTCGACAAAGCTCCGCGCTTCCAGACTCGCGCCGCCGATGAGCCCGCCGTCGATGTCTTTTTGCGCGAGTAGCTCGGGCGCGTTGGCGGGCTTCATCGAGCCGCCGTAGAGAATCCGCATCTTTTGCGCGACCGGCTCGGTGAAAAGATTCGTGAGCAGCCCACGGATAAACGCATGCACTTCCTGCGCCTGCTCGGTCGTCGCCACCTTGCCCGTGCCAATCGCCCAGACCGGCTCGTAGGCGACCACCACGGAGGCTGCACCATCCTTGTTCACGCCTTCGAGGCCGCGCTCGACCTGGGTCTGCACGACCTTGAGCGTCGCGCCGGCCTCGCGCTCAGCGAGCGTCTCGCCCACGCAGAAAATCGGGCGCAATTGGTTCTTCAGCGCCGCGAGCACCTTCCTGTTCACAAGCTCGTCGGTCTCGCCGAAGATCGTGCGCCGCTCGCTATGGCCGAGGATCACGTGCGTCGCAAAGATCGCGCGCAGCATCGGCGCGGAGATTTCTCCCGTGAAGGCCCCGCTGGCCTCGAAGTGCATGTTCTGAGCGCCGAGCTTCACGTTGGAGCCCTCAAGCGCGTGACCCGCGCTTTCCAGCGCGGTAAACGGCGGGCACACGACGACCTCGACCTCAGACTGCTTGCCCACGGCGGTGACGATGTCGCGCACGAGCGCCACGCCGTCGGCCGAGGTTTTGTTCATCTTCCAATTGCCGGCGATAAACTTTTTGCGGGAGATCATGGGAGGAAAAGTAGCGAGTAGTGAGTAGTGGGTAGCGAGTAGAAAACCAGCGGTCGCTCGCGTGATGCTCGCTACCCGCTACTCACTACTCGCTACATCGAGGCCGTCAGGCCTCGAGAAATGCTACGCCGGGAAGCACCTTGCCCTCGAGGAATTCGAGACTCGCGCCGCCGCCGGTCGAGCAGTGCGTGACCTTGTCGGCCACCTTGAATTTCTTCGCCGCGGTCGCCGTGTCGCCACCGCCCACGACCGTGGTCGCGCCCTTGGTCGTGGCCTCGGCGATGGCGTCGGCCATGGCCTTCGTCGCGCCGGCGAACTTCTCGAATTCGAACACGCCCGGAGGGCCGTTCCAGACGATGGTCTTCGAGGCGAGGATCGCAGCGCGATAGAGCGCGATGCTCTTCGGGCCGGCGTCCATGCCTTCCCAGCCGTCCGGGATGCCGCTCTCCAGCGTGGCGGGCTGGATGTTGGCGTCGGGACCAAACTTGTCGCCGCACACGAAATCCACCGGGAAAATCAGCTCGACGCCGCGCGCCTTCGCCTTCGCCTCAAGCTCGGCGACGATTTCGGCCCCGGTCTTGTCGAAGAGCGAGGAGCCGATTTTCATCCCGCGATTCACCTTGTGAAAGGTGTAGGCCATACCGCCGCCGATGATGAGCTTGTTGGCCCGGTCGAGGAGGTTGTTGATCAGCGGAATTTTGTCCGCGATCTTCGCGCCGCCCAGGATGGCGAGCAGCGGGCGGTCCGGATTGTCTAGCACCTTGGCGAAGGCTTTCAGCTCGGCTTCCATCAGGAAACCAGCCGCCTTTTCCTTGAGCGCGACGCCGACCATCGACGAGTGCGCGCGGTGCGCGGTGCCGAAGGCATCGTTCACGAACACGTCGCCGAGCTTGGAGAGGCTCGCGCGAAACGCCGCTTCCTTCGCCGGCTCGGCCTTGAGCTTGGTCTCGGTGCCGTCGGCGTTCTTAATCTTCACCTTGCCCTCTTCTTCGAGGTGGAAGCGGAGATTTTCCAAGAGGACAACGCTGCCCGGCGCTAGCTTGGCGCACGCGGCCTCGACCGCGGCGCCGACGCAGTCGTCGAGAAACGTGACCTTCCGGCCCAGCATCTTTTCCAGCTCAGTCGCGACGGGCTTCAGCGAAAACTTCGCGACCTTCTGGCCATCGGGCCGGCCCAAGTGCGACATGAGGACCACCGAGGCACCCTGCTCCAAGGCGAACTTGATCGACGGCAGCGCCGCGGCGATGCGCGCCGTGTTGGTGATGGCACCGGTCTGCTTGTCCTGCGGGACGTTGAAGTCGACGCGCATCAGCACGCGCTTCCCGCCGAGGTTCAGGTCACGAATCGTTTTGAATTTGGGCATGGCGAATCAGTAGCGAGGAGTGAGTAGCGGGTAGCGGGTAGAAGAAAAAAGGAAGCGAGCAGGGATAACGCGTGCGCGGCTCGAATGCTCGCTACTCGCTACCCACTACTCGCTACTTTTTGCGGCGCTGCGCCGCTCAGAGCTTCGCCGCGATCTTCTTGGTCAGATCTACGACGCGGTTGGAATAGCCCCACTCGTTATCATACCACGACACGAGCTTGAAGAACTTAGAGTTCAGCTCGATCGAGGAGCCCGCGTCGTAGATCGACGACAGCTTGTCGTGAATGAAATCGGAGGAGACGACTTCGTCGCTGGTGTAGCCGAGGATGCCCTTCAGGTAGGTCTGCGAGGCCTTCTCGATGGCCGCGTTGATTTCCTTAAGGGAGGTTTCCTTGGTGGACCTGAAGGTCAGATCGACGACGGAGACCGTCGGGGTCGGCACGCGGAACGACATGCCGGTGAGCTTGCCCTTGGTCTCGGGCAGCACGAGCGCGGTGGCCTTGGCGGCACCGGTGGTCGACGGGATGATGTTGATCGCGGCGGAGCGGCCACCCTTCCAATCCTTCTTCGACGGGCCGTCCACAGTCTTCTGCGTGGCGGTGTAGGAGTGGATGGTCGTCATAAGACCTTCCTCGAGGCCGAAGCCTTCCTTGAGGAGCACGTGGACGAGCGGCGCGAGGCAGTTCGTCGTGCAGGACGCGTTAGAAATAATCGTGTGCTTGCTGAGGTCGAGCTTGTCGTCGTTCACGCCCATGACGACCGTGATGTCCTCGCCCTTCGCGGGCGCGGAGATGATGACCTTCTTCGCGCCGGCGGCGATGTGACCCTTGGCCTTTTCGGCCTCGGTGAAAAGACCGGTGGACTCGATCACGAGCTGCACGCCCAGCTTGCCCCACGGGAGCTCGGCGGGCGTCTTGGCAGAAACGACGAGGATGTCCTTGCCGTTCACGACGAGCACGTCGTCCTCCAGCTTGTCGGGCGACGACTTCTTCGAGCTCACAGTGCCGGTAAATTTACCCTGCGTGGAGTCATACTTGAGCAGGTAGGCGAGATTGTCCGCCGGCACGATATCGCCCACCGCCACGACATCGAGCGTCGTGCCCAGCAGGCCTTGCTCGACGAGCGCACGGAAAACGAGGCGGCCGATGCGGCCAAAACCATTGATTGCGACTTTAACTGCCATGGTGGGACTCCGGATGTAGTGGTGGTTGGATTGCGAGTTCGAGATGAGTCCGTGTAAACACGGACTGCTCAAGCAAGCGCCCCGCGTGCCACGATGCAAGGTGGTTTTGATCGGGGAATGTCATCAGGGCTAAAATCAGTTTTTAACCCGTCGCAGAGAGACGCCTGAAGTTGAACATCATGCTCAGGCACTCTCTACCCACAACGCACACCCCAGCGCCGGCATCCAGAGCGGTGATTCGACCGGGCGCGGGGCACGGTGCGAACCGGGGAAATAAAACCGGTCCTGATCGGCGAGCAGTTCCCAGTCGGGCGGTGCGGATGCGGCCAAATTCTCGTCGAGTGGAATCGTGACGTCGGACGTCGTCGGGTTAATCGCGAAGAGGAGGCGCGTGGGGCCGGCGGAAAGGTCGGCGTTGTAGACCACGGCGAGCGCGGGCGAATCCGGTGCGGCGAAGAAGAGGAAAAATCTCTCGCTCGGGCGCGCCCACGGACGCAGCAAGCGGCCGAGTTCGCTGCGACGAAACGCGATCCAGTCCGCGAAATAGGCGTGCGTGGCCTGATGGCGGTAGAGCCGGCGGTAATCGAGCGCGTTGAGGTCGCCGCGCAAGTAGGTGTTTTGAACGCCGTGTTTCGAGCGGAGGAAATCCTGCCCCGCGGAAATCATCGGCACGCCGATCGAGAGGAAGAGCAGCGCGGCCATCAGGTGCGTGCGGCGCCCATCGTTGGCCGTCGGCACGAACCCGTTGTGGTGCGGGTTCTCCGTGATCATGTCGATCCATGAGCGGTCGTCGTGCGACTCCGTGTAGTTGATCGTCTGCGCGGGCCACTTCGCAAAATACCACGGTGAGCCGCGCAGAAAATATTCCATGCGCGCGGCCGCGCCGCGGCCCGCGACGTAGGCGCGGAGGAAGTCGCGATAGCCGTCGTTCCACGAGGCCCAGCCGGTGTCGCGCA
>JANXSC010000482.1 GCA_025352845.1 Opitutaceae bacterium | reverse complement strand
AGGCGGGGTGCCCTCACCCTGCGGGTTTCAGGATTCGCCTGCGCAAAGCTGCGGGGTGAGGGCACCCCGCCTACAACATACACAGACATAAAAAAGGGCGGGTCAGAGACCCGCCCTGCTTGAAATCCGAATTTTTGCTCGCGCTTACTTCTTCGCCGGCATCGCGGGCATCGCCGGAGCGGGCGCGGTGGCAGCCTTGATGTCGAGCAGCTCGACATCGAAGATGAGTGTCGAGCCGGGCGGGATGCCGGGGCGGCCGTCGTCGCCGTAGGCGAGGTGCGCGGGCACGTAGAGTTTGATTTTGCCGCCCTTGTTCATCTTCTGGATGCCCTCGGTCCAGCCGGGGATCACTTGGTCAAGCGGGAACTCGGCGGGCTCGCCGCGCTGCACGGAACTGTCGAAGACGCTGCCGTCGATCAGCGTGCCGGTGTAGTGGACCTTCACGGTCTCGGTCGGCTTGGGCGCCGCGCCGTCGCCCGGCTTGGTGATCTCGTAGCGCAGACCGCTCGGAAGTTCGACGATGGCTTTGTTTTCCTTGAGCTTGGCGAAATAGGCGGCGGTCTCGCCCTGGTTCTTGTTCTTCAATTTGCCGAGGTAGGACTGCTGCTTCTTCTGCATGAACTCGTCCATCGCGGGCCCGATTTTCTCGAGTTCGAAGGGCGACTCCTTGCCGGAGGCGGCGAGCGAGAGGCCCTTGATGAGCGTCGCGACTTCCTCGGCGGTGAACTCGAGTTCCGTGAGGCCCACGCGCTTGCCGATGAACCAGCCGAACTCCTCGATCAGCTGCGCGTCGGTGTAGGCGGGCTTGGCGGGAGCCGCAGGGGCGGCGGGCGCGGTGGCCGGGAGATTGACTTTGACCTCCGGCGTCTGCGCGACGGCGAGGCCGGCGGCGACAAGGGAAATCGTGGCGATGTGCTTCAGTTTCATGCGTGGATGGGAGCGGATAGAGTAACGGCGAAGGCGGTTTTGTGCCGGAAAAGTTTTTACCGATGCCATCCGCCTCCCCCGAAAGCAATCCCGATCTCCCCGGATATCGCCGCTTGAACCAGGCTGCGCGATGCGTCATCACCGCCTGTTCTCACGCATGAATCCCGAACAATTTTGGACGAGTCAGGACGGCCAGATTCTGGCGGTGAAGAACAAGGACGAGCGCTCCGTCACGCTCACGCTCGGATTCTGGCCGCGGAATCCCGTGGAGTTCGAGGCGCTGAAGCCGCTCGTCGGGGCACTCAAGTTCAGCGAACGCAGCTCGATAGCCCGCATCGGCATCGAGATGCTCACGCACGGCCAGCCGCACGCGGAGGGCAACCGCATCGAGTTGGAGGCCGAGGCGTTTATTTACGACGGCAGTTTTCCGAACGCGCCCTACTGGAAAAAGCTCATGCGCGTCGGCGCGCCCGTCGGCCGGCTCTACCACGCGCCCACCACCGCGAAACTCTCCACCGGCGTGATCTGGGATGCGCTGAAGGAAAACCGTCTCAAGCTCCCCAACACGATCAGCATCGATTCGCAGGGGCGCGTCTTCCTCACGCCCCACCAGGTGAGCTACACGCTGAGCCAGCGGCTCGTGCGCCCGGATTTCGAGCGCATTGTCAGCGGCCACGCCGGCCGCGGCTTCCTTGACCGCGTGCAAATCCGCCACGAAGCCGCGCCGCTCACCATCCCGCCGCGCTCCGGCATCCTCACGAGCTGTTCGATGTATCTAAAGGAGCACTTTGTCGTCCTCAACCAGGGGGCGGGCAACTTCGGCATCCACACCAGCGCCGTGCTGCTCGACCCGATCAAGACCTTTGGCACGAACGTCATGCTCGAAATCTACAACACCGGTGACCAGCCCGTGGTGAATCCGTTGGTCTCGGTCGAGGTGTTCCAGGCCCCCGACGCCATTGATCCCGAGTTCAAGACGCTGGCGAAAAAACGCGGCCGCCTCCTCGCCACCGCCAGCGGCCTCTACCAATGTCTCGACGACAATCCCCCCGCGTTGACGGCCGAGGCGAGGCCCCGGACCAAGATCACCGTCCGCGGCCAGAGCGGCTCGATGGAAAACCGCGCCGTGCTTGTGCGCGCCAACGAGGACCTGAAAAAATTCCTCGAGGGCGATGCCTGCCCCGTCGGCAGCCGCACGATGATTCAGGCGCTCGATGCCGCGCCGGACAACGGCGATACGCTCATCCTCGACTACTTCCCCGATCTGCTCGAACAGATCGAACTCTTCACGCGCATGGGCGACGTGAAGTTGCGCCGGATTATTTTCCGCAAGGCTTCGCGCACGCACGGCTACTTTCTTTCCAGCAACGCGCACGCCCGGCTCGATTCGTTCAACGCCATCGGCCTGCAGGTCTATTGGTATGACGAGCAGACGAAGGACCTCTACCTCCACACCTACAAAAAGGAACACGGCTTCTTCGTCCGCGAGGAATCGGGGCGCCGGTTTCAGGAGGCGACGATCCTCGCGTTCTACGGCTCTGCGTGGGGTCTGGAGCAGCAGGACACCGAGCGGATCTCGGCACTGGTGGACAAGCTCATGACCTTCATCGGTCACAACCTCGGCGTGCTCACCGGCGGCGGCGGCGGCGTGATGCGCCTCGCCACCGACCAGGCGCGCGCGAAGGGTGCGCTCACCGGCGCATGCTTCCTTGAACTCGAGGCGCAGCCGCCGGAACTCGGCGTGGATTTCTTCAACACGTTCCAGGAATCATCCCGCCACTTCCGCCAAAAATGGTTCGAGGCCGCGGATTTTTGCATCTTCAACGTCGGCGGTGTCGGCACGCTGGAGGAAGTCGGCATCGAGCTCTGCAACCTCAAGCTCGGCATCCGCCCGCGCGTGCCGTATGTCTTCTTCAACGCGAAATTCTGGGACGACCTCCGCCACCAGCTCGACACCATGATCGCGACGAAGCGCGCCCCGGCCTGGATGCGCGACTACATCCTCTTCACCGACGACCCTGACGAAGTCGTGGCGTTTTACCGGAAGAAGTTGCAGGTGCTGTGATGGTGCCCGGAAGCGTGGCTAACGTTATCCCGATTGGCCCAATTTTCGGTGCGGGTGTGCCGGCACTTGCCCGTCGGAAGAATTTCATTCAACTGTAGAACATGTCATCCGCTCCATCCAGTCTCGACGAAGCTGCCCTCGCGCTTCCGGCGGCAGCCCGTCTCGCCCTTGCCGAGAAGTTGCTGGTCAGCGCGCTGGCCGAGATGACGCCGGCGCATGAGGCGGTTTGGGATGCCGAGGTGCGGCGCCGCCGGCAGGAATACCTCGATGAAAAGGTGGTGCTCGTGCCGCTGGACGAGGTCGAACGCTCCACCGCGCGCCTGCTGGAATGACCAAGGCGTTTCTTCATCCGCTCGCGCGCGCCGAGTTCGAGTCGGAGATCGATTACTACGAAACTGAGCGGCAGGGTTGGGGCGGTTTTCTTCGGGCGGACGTGCTCATGGCGATCCAGCATCTCGTGCAGTTTCCTGCCATGGGTCGGGCCAAGCGCGACGGCACGCGACGATTTGTGACGAAACGATTCCACTTTATCGTCAGCTCCGAACTGCGCGGCGAGGTCATCATCGTATGGGCCGTTTCTCACGGTGCCCGCAAACCCGGCTACTGGCACGATCGGCGCCCACAATCCCTCCTGTGACCCTCTTCCCTCGCTCCATCCTCGTCGTCGGCTCCGGTGGTCGCGAGCATGCGCTCGTGCGGGCCTTGCTCCCCTCGCCGGTGCAGCCGCGCGTGATTTGTGCGCCGGGCAACGCCGGTATCGCCGGCGATGTCGCGTGTTTTCCCGTTGCGGCGGACGATGTCGCGGGCCTCGTCGCGCTGGCACAGCGCGAGAAGATTGAGTTCGTCGTCGTCGGACCCGAGGTGCCGCTTTCGCTTGGTCTCGCGGACAAATTGATCGCAGCGGGGATTCCGGTTTATGGGCCCAAGGCCGACGGCGCGCGGCTTGAGTCCTCGAAGATTTTCACGAAGGAGATTCTGTTGAAATACCGGATTCCGACCGCCGCGGCCGCATTCTTCGAGGAAGCCGCGCCGGCTATCGCCTACCTTCGTGCGCGCCCCGCGCCGATCGTGGTCAAGGCCGACGGGCTGGCCGCCGGCAAGGGAGTCGTCGTCGCCCAGACCCATGCCGAAGCCGAGTCCGCCGTCCGCACGCTGCTCGCGTTGCCGACGCAATCGAAAATCGAGAATCCAAAATCGAAAATCCTGCTTGAGGACTGCCTCTTCGGCGAGGAGACCTCGATCCTCGTCGTCGTCTCCGGGCGCGACTACGTGATCCTGTCGACCTCGCAGGATCATAAGCGCATCGGCGACGGCGACACCGGCCCCAACACCGGCGGGATGGGCGCTTATTCGCCGTCCGAGGTCGTGACGCCCGCGCTGCTTGCGCGGATCGAAAACGAAATCGTGCGGCCCTCGGTGAATGCGATTGCCGACGAGGGCATCGACTACCGCGGCACGCTCTTCATCGGCATCATGCTCACGCCTACCGGCCCGAGCGTGATCGAATACAACGCCCGCTTCGGCGATCCCGAGACGCAGGCCGTGCTGCCGCGCATCGGCAACGATGTGCTCGCGCTCCTCTGGGCCGCGGCGCGCGGCGAACTGGCCGGCGTGAAGCTCGTCGAGAAAAACATTTACGCGATCTGCGTCGTGATCGCGGCGAAGGGTTATCCCGATGCCTACGCCAAGGGCGACGTGATTACGCTGCCGCCCGCCTCCGCCCTCCCGCCTTTCGTCTCCATTCTCCACGCCGGCACCGCGCGCAACTCCGCCGGCCAGCTCGTGATGAGCGGGGGCCGCGTGCTCGGCGTCACCGCGATTGCGCCCACGCTGCGCGCCGCCGCCGACCAAGCTTACGCCCTGTGCGATCAGATTCAGTGCGCGTCGAAATATTTTCGCCGCGACATCGGCGCCCGCCAGTTGAACCGCAAATGATCCGTCACCTCCTGTTTCTTTTTTTCACGACTGCCGCGGTCCTCGCCGCCCCGCTGGAGCGCGATCTCGGGCAGGGGCTGGGCTACGTGCGGCTGCAACACCTCCCCGCCGATCTGCCGGGCGCGGAGGCGGGACGCGCAAAAGCCTGCGTGCTGGACGCGCGCTACACGGCGGCCGACGCGGATGCGGCGAAGGCGTTTGTCGCTTGGTTGAAATTTCGCGCGACGCCCCGCGCGCCGGTGTTCGTGCTCGTGAACAGTGAGACCGCACTGACGCTGCTCCACACTTTGACGACCTGCAATCCCTCGACGGGAATCATTGTCGTCGGAGTCACCTCCGCGCAGTTCCGGCCCGATAGTCCGGTCACCATCGCGGCCGAAGACGAGTGGCGCGCCTACGATGCGTTGGCCGACGGCGCCACGGTCGAGGCGCTCCTCGCCGACAATCCGGGAAAGGCGCGCAATGATGAGGCGAGCCTGGCGAAGGGCCAGCCGGGCGACGGGCCGGCGGAATTGCCCGCCGATGCGCCACCCGTAAAACGCACCGGTCCGCCGGTCGATGTCGCGCTCCAGCGGGCGATCCACCTGCATCGGACGCTGGTCGCTTTGAAGAGACTGTAGCGGCCGCGCGCCGAATCGCGGCGGCCGGGAATCCGGCTTTGCATTTCGCGCGAAACCGTGCCCTTTCCCTCCCTGTGTCAGCTTCCGGCACCATCGTAATCGTTTGCACCGCCAACATCTGCCGCAGCCCCATGGCGGCGGCGTTGCTGCAACACGCCCTCGCCGCGCAACCCGAGCCGTTGCGCTCGCTCAAGGTCGTTTCGGCCTCGGTCGCCGGTGGTATCGGCGATCAGGTTTCGGAAAATTCCGTGCTCGCGCTGAAAAAAGTCGGCCTCGATATCACGGGCCATCGCAGTCAGCCCGTCACCCAACGGATGCTCGATGGCGCGCTGGCCGTCGTTGGCATGACGGAGTCGCACCGCTCGATGATCCAGATTCAGGCCGAGCCGGTGCCTAAAAATCTGTTCCTCTTTCGCGAATTTCTGCCGGGCAACGTGGAGCGGGAAATCGCGGATCCCTTCGGCGGCCCGCTGCGTCTCTACGAGGCGGCGCGCGACGAGATGGTGGAGGCGCTGCCTTCGCTAGTGGTGCACCTTAAGACGCTGATGGCGGGCAAGCCCGCGTGATTTTTGATTTTCGATTCTCGATTTTCGATTTCAACTGGGGCTTCCTGCCTGTCCTCCCAATCGAAAATCGAGAATCCAAAATCGAAAATCCTGATGTCCCTCACCTCCGCCCCCCTCCGCACCCTCGATCCTGAAATCTACTCCGCCATCACTGCGGAGCTCGGCCGCCAGCAGAGCCACCTTGAGCTGATTGCCTCGGAGAACTTCACCTATCCCGCGGTGATGGAGGCGCAGGGGAGTGTCCTCACGAACAAATACGCCGAGGGCTATCCGGCGAAGCGCTGGTATGGCGGCTGCGAGCATGTCGACAAGGTCGAGAACATCGCCATCGAGCGCGCGAAAAAACTCTTTGGCGCCGAGCACGCCAACGTGCAGCCGCACTCCGGCTCGCAGGCCAACTTCGCCGTCTACACCGCCGTGCTTCAGCTCGGGGACAAGATTCTCGGCATGAACCTGAGCCACGGCGGCCACCTCACGCATGGCAACCCGGCGAATTTCTCCGGCAAGCAATACAGCTTTGTGCAATACGGCGTGCGTGAGTCAGACGGCCTGATCGACTACGACGAGCTCGCCGCCATCGCGCAGCGCGAGAAGCCGAAGATGATTACCGTGGGCGCGAGCGCCTACTCGCGCGTGATCGACTTCGCGCGCATGGGCGAGATCGCCCGCAGCGTGGGCGCGTATCTCTTTGCCGACATCGCGCACATCGCGGGTCTCGTCGCCGCGGGCGTGCATCCCTCGCCCGTGGCGCACGCGGACTTCGTCACGACGACCACGCACAAGACCCTGCGCGGTCCGCGCGGCGGCCTGATTCTCTGCAAGGCGGCGCACGCAAAGGCCATCGACTCCGCGATGTTCCCTGGCGCGCAGGGCGGCCCACTCATGCACGTGATTGCGGCCAAGGCTGTGTGTCTCGCCGAGTGCCTCAAGCCCGAGTTCAAAACCTACTCGGAGCAAGTCGTGAAAAATTCGCGCGCATTCGCCGCGGCGTTTCTGAAACGCGGCTACAAGATCGTCTCCGGCGGCACCGACAACCACCTCTTCATGATCGATCTGCGGACGAAGTTTCCCGAGCTCACCGCGAAGAAGGCGCAGGAGACCCTCGATCTCGCCCACATCACCTGTAACAAGAACACCGTGCCGTTTGAGACGCGCTCGCCGTTCCAGGGCTCGGGCATCCGCCTCGGCACGCCGGCGATTACCACGCGCGGTTTCACCGAGCCCGAGATGGACGAGATCGCCGGCTGCATCGACACCGTGCTCGCCGCCATCGGCACGCCGGGCGAGGCGGCGGCACTCGACGCCGTGAAGCAGCGCGTCGCCGTGCTCACCGCGCGGCATCCGCTGCCGTATCGGATGTGAGGAAAGTTTCATGCGCCTGCCCGCGCTCCGCCAGTTTGCGCTGTCGCTGCCGCATACCACGGTCGTGAAGCAGTGGGGCGAGTGCCTCGTCTTCAAGGTCGCGGGCAAAATGTTTCTGATCATCGCGCTTGATGCCGAGGTGATCGATGGCGTCGTGTTCAAGTGCACGCCGGAGGAGTTCGACGACCTCGTGGATATCGACGGCATCGCGCAGGCGCCCTACTGCGCGAAGCGTCACTGGGTGCGCGTCGGCGATCTCGCCGCGCTGCCCGCTGCCGAACTTGAGCGTCGCATCCGGCGCAGCTACGACCTCGTCGTGGCGAAGCTCACGAAAAAACTGCGCGTGGAGCTGGGGCTGTGAACGGCGTGAGAGCCGCCGGGATTTCCAGCGGAGCAGCTACACCAACGTCCCGTTGCCTTTTTGACCGTGCAGGTGGGG
>JANXSC010000473.1 GCA_025352845.1 Opitutaceae bacterium | reverse complement strand
GCCTACTGCACGGCCGAGGATCGCCAGCTCTGCCTTGACGCGGGGATGGATGCGTTTGTCGGCAAACCGCTCACGCCGGAAAAACTCCGCAAGGTCTTCGTCGCGGCCGGCCGCCGCAAACTGGCCGCCGCCGCGGTGCCGGTGCCGCCGGATTTTTCGCCGGCCGAGTTGGATCTGGCGATCCTCAGCCACCTCACGGATGGATCGGCCGAAGGGATGAACGCGGAAATCCGGCGGTTCGTCGCCGCGATGCGCGCGACCGAGGAGCAGCTAACCGCAGCCTCCCGCGCGTGCGATTTCACCCAGCTCGGCACCAGCGCCCACCATCTGCACGGTCAGGCCACCATCATCGGCGGTGCCGCGCTGGCGGAGGCGACCCGCCATCTCGAGGCCGCGGCCCGTCTGGCCGATGGCTCGGCATGCCGCGACTGGCTCCGGCAGGTCCAGCGGGAGATCGAGACGCTCACGGAATCAATGAACCCTTCCCGGGCGGCCTCGCTCCCAGCGTAAGGCCCTTGGCCTGCGCGTAGCGCACCAGCTCGAGGTTCGTCTGCAGGCCAAGTTTGCGGAGGATGTTGGCCCGGTGCTTTTCGACGGTCTCGCGCGAGATGCCCAGCTCCGCGGCGATCTCGGCATCGGCGAGCGGGACGCCCACGCGCGCCAGCACGGCGCACTCACGATCCGAGAGGACCTTGTCGAAGGCCGCGGGATCGTGGTGCTGCGCGGCCTTGATTTCGCGGAAGGCCGGGGAAAACCACACCGCGCCCTGCTGGATGGCCGCGAGCGCCTCCTTCACCGCCCCGACACTGCTCGTGTTCTTGTCCACAAACCCCTGCACCCGCATCTCCTCCGCGCGATGCACCGTGAAGGCATCGCAGTGCGAGGAGAGAATCAGGAATTTGATTTCGGGCGCGGCCCCGGCCGTCGCTGCCATCACGCCGAAGCCGTCGAGGGCGGGCAACTGTAAGTCCAGCAACACCACGTCCGGCCGCGTGCGCGCGATCACCTCGACGGCGGTCACGCCGTCCCCCGCCTCACCCACCACCTCGTGCCCGAGATCGATCGCGCAGATTTTCCGCAACACCTCCCGAAAAATCTGGTGATCCTCGACGATGACAATCCGCACCGCGCCCTTGTGCCGCGCCCTCGCGCCGCGGGCAAGAAAATCGGGCGATGCCCATCGAAAAATCGTCGCAAAAAAATATTTCCGGCCAGCCGGCCTGTTGGGGAGCGCGTGATCGCCTGACGCCGATGGCGCGGGGTAGTGCAGCGTTTTCCCAGTAGAGTGCCGCAAAAAAATTCCCCAAGCAACCGCAGCCGCTGTTCGACCGAGCCGGCATCGGCCGCCCGCGCCTTGCGCCCGGCTGAATGTTGGCTGATCAAAAAAACTCCCACAGCCGCCCCCGCCGCTGCGCCTTCGCGTGACATGGTATGCAGTCGGACGAGGCTGCGATTGACAAGCGGGAGAGAGTGCGGTTCTCGTTCGCGCGCCGTGGTCAAGTTCCGCTCCATCGTCGCCGCCCTGCTGCTCGCCGTCTGGCTGCCGGCAACATTGCACTGCGCCATGGAGTCGGCCGGCGTGCTCACGTCTCATTCCACCGCATGTTGCTCAGACGGGCAAACCTGCGCGGATGACAATTGCGGCGTGCTCGAAACCGGTGCCTATCGCTCAGGCGGCGCAAGTGCGCAGGTCGCCGCGCCGGACTTATTGGCGTGCGTCTGCCTGCTTTGCCCGCCGCTGGTTCCCATCGCAACTTCTGAGCCGCCACTCGCACCATCGGTCGTGGATCGTCCGCTCGACTGGGTGCCCGTGTGGCGATTCGTGCAGCGCGCCGCGCCCTCGCCGCGCGCTCCTTCGTTGGCCTGAGCCTGCTCGGTCCCTGCGCGGACTGACGGGCGTTTCCTTACTCGCCGCGGCGCTCGTGCGCCGGGTGGTCCGGGCCTGCCTGCGCCCGTTGCGTTCACTCGCTTTGAAATTCTGACCAATGAAAATTTTTTCCTTCTGCCATTTCCTTCGTCCGCTTTGCGGACTCGTTCTCCTCGCCGCGTCGTCGCGCGCCCAAACACCGCCGCCGGATGCGCCGGCGGTTTCGCTGCCGGCCCTCGTGCAGGAAATCCTGGCCGGCAATCCCGAGCTGAAATTCTACGAAGCCGAGATCGACGCCGCCCGCGCCGCGCGCCGCGCGTCCGGCGCGCTCGCCGATCCCGAGCTGTCGGTCTCCGCCGGCCGCAAGCGTGTGCGCGATCCCGCCGGCGCGCTCCGCGGCGAAGGCATGACGTGGTCCGTCTCGCTCGCCCAGACCTTCGAGTGGCCGGGCCGCCTCTCTCTCCGCAAGAGTCTCGCCAACGGCCAGATCGCGCTCGCCGAGCTGGGCCTCGCGCGTTTCCGGGCGGCGCTCGCCGCCCGCGCCCGCACGCTCGCCTACGGGCTTTACGCCGCGCAGGAAAAAGCCGCCGCCGCCGCCGAGGTCGCCGCACGCTACCGGGAGCTGCGCGAGATTTTCCTCGCCCGCGATCCCGCGGGCCTCACGCCGCTGCTTGAGACGCGCGTGATCGAGGCGCAGGAACTCGCCCTCCAACGCCGCGCCGCCAGCGCCGCGCTCACCGCCCAATCCGCGCTCGTCGAGCTCAACCAGCTCCGCGGCGCGGCCTACTCTTCGCCGGTGCGCACGACCGCGGGCCGGCTCTTGTTTCACCTTGGCCCCGCCGTGGAGGAAGCGCTCGCCGCCGCGCGCGAAAACAATTTCGACTTCCGCGCGGCGAAGCTGGAATTGGAACAGCAGGGCCTCACCGTTTCGCTCGCACGGAACGAACGGCACCCCCGCGTGACCGTGACTCCGTTTCTCTCGCAGGAAAACGCCGGCGACCGCGAGCGCACCTTCGGTCTCGGGCTCACCGTGCCGCTCCCTGTCACGCCGCGCGGCGGCGCCAATGTCGCCGCCGCCGAGGCGCGCCGCCGTCAGGCCGAGACCGCCGTCGTCGTCGCGCAGCGCAAGCTCGAGCGCGAGGTCGTCACGGCGTGGCTCGCGTTTGAATCCCGCGTCCGCGAGGTCGCGAAGTGGGCGCCCGACTCCGCCGAGAAATTCCGCGACGCCGCTGCGCTCGCCGATCGCCACTACCGCCTCGGCGCCGTGCCGCTGGCGACCTACATCGAATTGCAGGGTGCCTACCTCGAAGCCGTCGACGCCCTGCACGACACCAAGCGCGATGCCCTCGAAGCCGGCCTCCGGCTGCAAGAACTGACCGGCCTCGACTTCAACGCCGTGGAGATCGCGCCATGAGCCCGCGCGCCATCCTTTCCCTATTGGCCGCGGCGCTCTTGGCCGCCTGTGGAAAAAACCCGGCCAGCGCGCCCGCCGAGGAAACCCACGCCAACGCCATCACTTTCAAGGCGGGCAGCGGCCTGCGCCTTACCCCCGACCTGCTCGCGCAGCTCGGCCTCAAGACCGCCGAGGCCGAGGAGCGCCCACTCGCCGCCACCACGTCGCTCACCGCGCAGGTCTTCGCCATCGCGCCGCGCGTGCTCGCCAACGCCGCCGTGCCGGTCGCCACGGCCGACGCCCTCGCGAAAAACACCTTCGCCGGGGCCATGCTCGTGCGCGTGGATCGCGGCGCGGCGGCGGCGACCGGCCGGGTCGATTTCGTGTTCGCAGTCGAGCGCGTTCCCGCGCCCGCACTCGGAGATTTTTCAGAAATCACCGCCACCGCGCCGACCCGCGCCGCGCTCACCGTGCCGCGCTCCGCGCTGCTCGACAGCGCGACGGGCACGTTCGTCTATGTCGTCAACGTCGGCGCCTACTTGCGCACGCCCGTGAAGACCGGCGCGCGCACCGTCGACCTCGTTGAAATCACCGACGGCCTCTACGTCGGCGACGCCGTCGCCGCCACCGCCGTCGAACAACTCTGGCTCGCCGAGCTGCGCCTCTCTACCGGCGGCGGCCACAGCCACTAATCCTCCCTCTCCGATCCCCGATTATGATCGACCGCATTTTGGAATTTTCCCTCCGCCAGCGCACGTTTGTGCTGCTGGCCAGCTTTGTCCTTCTCAGCGTCGGCCTCTGGTCGGCGCTCCGCCTGCCGCTCGACGCGGTGCCCGACATCACCAACCCGCAGGTGCAAATCAACACGGCCGTCGCCGCCCTCGCCCCGGAGGAGATCGAGAAGCAGGTCACCTTCCCCATCGAAAATGAAATGAGCGGCATCCCCGACATGGTGGAGCTGCGCTCGCTCTCGAAAGCCGGCCTCTCGCAGGTCACGATGATCTTCAAGGATGGCACGGACCTTTACCGCGCGCGCCAGCTCGTGAGCGAGCGGCTCCAGCAGGTGAAGGATGAACTGCCGCCGGGCCTCACCCCCAAGCTCGCGCCCATCAGCACCGGCCTCGGCGAGATTTTCTACTACGCCGTGGATTACCGCGCCGACGCGCCGAAAAAACCCGCCACGCGCCGCGCGCAGTTGATGGAGCTGAAACTCCTTCAGGACTACGTCATCAAGCCCCGCCTCCGCCAGACGCCCGGCGTCGCCGAGGTCAATACCAGCGGCGGCTACGAAAAAATCTTCGTCGTGCAGCCCGACCCCGCGCGCCTCGTGAGCCTCGGCCTGACGATGAGCGACCTCGCGAACAAACTCGCCGAAAACACCCGCAACGCCGGCGGCGGCCTCGTGGAGATCGGCGGCGAGCAGGTTGCCATCCGGGCCAACAGCCGCGCGGCCTCGATCGAGGATCTCGCGCGCGTGCCGTTGAAATTCGGCCTCGGCGCGCAGCCCGTCCTCGTCGGTGATGTCGCCGAAATCACCATCGGCTCCAGCTATCGCACCGGCGCCAGCACCGACATGGGCGAGGAGGCGATCATCGGCGCCGCGATCATGATGGCGGGCGAAAACTCCCGCCTCGTTTCCCGTGCCGTCGCCGCGAAGCTCGCCGAAATCCAGGGAAAGCTCCCCGCGGGCGTCGAGCTGCGCACGCTCTACGACCGCAGCCAACTGGTGAACCGCACCATCGCCACGGTGGAGAAAAATCTCGCCGAGGGCGCCGTGCTCGTCGTCGTCGTCCTCTTCCTGCTGCTCGGCAACATCCGCGGCGCCTGCATCGTCGCGCTCGCGATCCCGCTATCGATGCTCTTCGCGATGATCGGCATGGTCGAGCTGAACATCCCGGGCAACCTGATGAGCCTCGGCGCGATCGACTTCGGCCTCATTATCGACGGTGCCGTCGTGATGGTGGAAAACATCCTCCGCCACCTCGGCGCGAAGCAGCACAAGCTCGGCCGCACGCTCACCGTCGAGGAGCGCGCGCACGAGGTCCTCGCTGCCGCAAAGGAAGTCGCGGGGCCGATGTTCTATGGCGTCGTGATCATCACGATGGTCTATGTGCCGATCCTCGCGTTGCAGGGCATCGAGGGGAAGATGTTCAAGCCGATGGCGCTCGTCGTGATGCTCGCGCTCGGCGGCGCGCTCGTGCTCGCGCTCACGCTCATGCCGGTGCTGTGCTCGCTCCTGCTCGGCGGCAAAATCAAGGAGGAGGACAACTGGCTCGTCCAGGCCGCGAAGCGGGTTTACGCCCCCGTCCTCGATTTCAGCCTGCGCCGCCGCTGGGTCGTTGTGCTGCCAATGGTCGCGCTGTTCGGTTTCTCCGCGTGGCAGTTCACGCGGCTCGGCGCGGAGTTCATCCCGCAGCTCGACGAGGGCGACGGTGTCCTCCAGCTCGTGAAGACGCAGAGCACCGGCCTGCAGGCCGGACTCGAAATGCAGAAGCGCTCCGAGCGCGTGCTCCTCGCCGAGTTCCCCGAGATCAAGCGCATCTTCTCCCGCATGGGCGCCGCCGAGATCGCGACCGACCCGATGGACCCGGGCGACGCCGACACCTACGTGATGCTCAAGCCGCGCGCCGAGTGGCGGAAGGAAAACGGCGGGCCCATCGAAAAGGAAAAACTGATGGAGCTGATGCAGCAGAAACTCGCCCAAAAAGTCCCTGGCCAGGCCGCGCTCATCAACCAGCCCATCGCCATGCGCTTCGACGAAATCATGGCCGGCGCGCGCGCCGAGCTGGTGTGCAAGATTTTCGGCGAGGACTACGCCACGCTGGAAAAACTCGCCGCCGAGGTGCGCGAACTCATCGAGAAGGTGCGCGGCGCCGGTGACGTCGAACTCGACAAGGTCGGCCGCACTCCGCAGATCGAGATCGCGCCCGACCGCGCCGCGCTGCGCCGCTACAACCTGCACGCCGACGACGTAAACCGGACTGTCGAGGCCGCGCTCGCCGGCGCGCCCGTGGGCTTTCTGCAGGAGGGCAGCCGCCGCTTTCCCGTCGTCGTGCGCCTGCCCGACGATAAGCGCGCCGACGTGGAGGCCCTTCGTCAGCTCCCCGTCGCGACCGACAGCGGCGGTCTGCTCAGCCTCGGCCGCGTCGCGACCATCACGAGCCGCGAGCAGATCGGCGCCATCATGCGCGAGAACGCCCAACGCCGCGTCGGCATCCTCGTCAACGTGCGCGGGCGCGACACCGCCGGCTTCGTCGAAGAGGCGCAGGCCAGGATTCGCGCGCAGGTGAAGTTCCCCGACGGATATTACTTCGAGTTCGGCGGCCAGTTCAAAAACCTCATCGAGGCCAAGCAGCGCCTCGCGATCGTCGTCCCGATGGCGCTCGTGCTCATCTTCGTGATCATCTTCTTCGCGCTCGGGAGCGTGCGGCAGGTGCTGCTCGTTTACACCGGCATCCCGCTCGCCATCACCGGCGGCGTGCTCGCGCTCTGGGTGCGCGGCATGCCGTTCACGATCAGCGCGGGCGTGGGCTTTATCGCGCTCAGCGGCGTCGCCGTGCTCAACGGTCTGATCTTGCTCACGTGTTTCAACCAGCTCCGCGAACGGGGCCGCACGGTGCGCGACGCCGTCCGCGAGGGCGCGCTCCTCCGCCTGCGCCCCGTGCTCATGACCGCGCTCGTCGCGAGCCTCGGCTTCGTGCCGATGGCCATCGCCACCGGCGCCGGTGCCGAGGTGCAGCGACCCATCGCGACCGTCGTCATTGGCGGCATCATCACCGCCACCTTTCTCACGCTCGTGCTGCTCCCCGCGCTCTACTCCGCGTTCGAGAAAAACAAATCACCGTCCGTTTCTTCCCAACCATGAAAACCACCCAAATGCTCCGTCTCCTTCCGGTGCTCGCTCTCGCGGTCAGCGCCGTTTTTGCCAAACCCATCCCCGGCCCCAAAGGCGGAAAAATCCTCACGACCGACGCCCCGCACGCGGAGTTCTTCGTCGAGCAGGACCGCACCGTGACGGTGACGTTCTACGACCAGGCGCTAAAACCTGTCGCGCTTTCCGGCCAGGTCGTCACCGCCACCGCCGAGGCGAAATCCGGCAAAGTGAAACTCGAGTTCGCCGAGAAAAACGGCGCGCTCGTCTCAAAACAGAAACTACCCGACGGCCACGACTACACCGTGGTCGTCCAAATCCGCGCCGCCACCGCCGCCAAGCCCACGAACTACCGCGTGCTCTTCCACGACGAAATCTGCAAGGAATGCAAACGCGCCGAATACGCCTGCGTGTGCGACGACGCCGGCAAAGAGCAAGAGCACAAGAAATGACCAACCACGCACATAGTTCCGGCGACCATCCCGATCATTCCGGTCACGAACACGACGGCTGCGACCACGGCGAAAACCCGTGGGTGACCCGCAGCCTCGCCGCCTCGGGCGGATTGGTCGGACTCGGGCTGCTGCTCGATTGGCGCGATCTCGCGCCCCACACGCTGATCGTCGCGACCTTCGTCGCGGCGATTCTGGCGGGCGGATGGTTTCTCGTGCCCAAGGCCCTCCGTGCGCTCCGCCGGCTGCGGCCTGACATCAACCTCCTCGTCGTCCTCGCCACACTCGCCGCCGCCGTCATCGGCGAGTGGGGTGAGGCCGCGACCGTGGTTTTTCTCTTTGGCATCGCCGAGTGGCTCGAAGGCTGGGCCGACCGTCGCGCGCGCCGCGCGACCGAGGCGCTGCTCGAACTCACGCCCAAGACTGCGCTCGTGCAGCAGGGCGCAAACTTCGTCGAAGCTCCCGTCGAATCCGTCATCGTTGGGGCCATCGTCGCCGTGAAACCAGGCATGAGCGTCCCGCTCGATGGCGAGGTGACCGTCGGCGAATCGTCCGTCAACCAGGCGCCCATCACCGGCGAATCCGTCCCGGTGGACAAGAAACCGGGCGACACCGTTTTCGCCGGCACGATCAACGGCGAGGGCTCACTTGAGCTTCGCATCACCAAGGCGGCGGGCGACACCACGCTCGCGCGCATCATCCGCCTCGTCGCCGAGGCGCAGGAGCAGAAGGCCCCCGCGCAGCGCTTCGTGGACACGTTCGCCAGCTACTACACTCCGGCCGTCGCATTCGGCGCGCTGCTGCTATTTCTCGTGCCCGTGCTTTTCTTCGGCGGCGCTTGGTCCGTCTGGCTCTATCGCTCCGCCGTCCTGCTGCTCATCGCCTGTCCCTGCGCGCTCGTGATCTCGACCCCCGTCAGCATCGTCGCGGCGCTCACCGCGCTCGCCCGCCGCGGCGTGCTGGTGAAAGGCGGCGCGCATCTCGAAACCATCGGCCGCCTCCGCGCGCTCGCCGTGGACAAAACCGGCACGATCACCGCCGGTAAGCCGCAGGTGCTTGGCGTGGAAATCGTCGGAGCCGTGACCGAGACGGAGATTCTGCGCCTCGCCGCGGCCATCGACGTCCACTCCGCGCACCCCCTCGCCAAAGCCATCGTCGCCCACGCCGAGGCGCAACGCAGCGCCTTCCCCCGCGCCACCGATCATCAGGCGCGCAGCGGACGCGGCGCCGAGGGCGTGATCGATGGCCACGCTTACTTTGTCGGCAACCACCGCTTCACCCACGAACTCGGCGTCTGCTCCGCGGACATCGAACGCCGCCTCTCCGTCATCGAAGCACGCGGCCAATCCGTCGTGGTCGTCGGCCATCGGCCGCACGGTGATTGCCAAGGCGAAGTCCTCGGCATCATCGCCGTCGGCGACACCGTCCGCCCCAACGCCGCCGCCGCCATCAAAGCCCTGCATGCCGCCGGCCTCGCCCCCGTCGTGATGCTCAGTGGCGACAACCAGCGCACCGCCGATTTTATCGCGCGCGAAGTGGGCATCGATCAGGCCCGCGGCGATCTTTTGCCGGAGGACAAAGTGGCCGCGATCAAAGCCCTCCTCGCCGAGCACGGCAGCGTCGGCATGGTCGGCGACGGCGTGAACGACGCGCCCGCGATGGCCACCGCCACTCTCGGCATCGCGATGGGTGCCGCCGGCACCGACGCCGCGATCGAGACCGCCGACATCGCGCTCATGCAGGACGACCTCGCCAAAATCGCCGACACCATCCGCCTCGGCCGCCGCACGATGCGCGTGATCCATTTCAACATCGCTTTCGCCCTGGGCCTGAAAGCGATCTTCCTGGTCCTCGCGCTCATCGGCCACACGAGCCTCTGGCTAGCGATCGTCGCCGACACCGGCGCGACCCTGCTCGTCGTCGCCAATTCGCTGCGACTGCTCCGCGCCTGATTTTTCGGCCCCAGCACGGACGCAAGCGCGCGTCACTCCTCGTTCTCGGTCCGGCCAAATTTCCCGAACCGCAGCGCGAGGGTCGGCAGCACGAGTAGATTCAACGCGGTCGAGGTCGCGAGGCCGCCGAGGATCACGAGCGCCATCGGGCCCTCGATTTCGCAGCCGGCCTCGCCGCTCTTCAGCGCCAGCGGCAGGAGGCCGAGCGCGGTGACGGTCGCCGTCATCAGGATCGGCACGAGACGCTCGGAGGCGGCGCGCGTCGCGGTCGCGAGATTCCACGGCAGGCCGTCGATCGAGACGAGGTGCTCGCAGTGCGAGAGGAGCATGATGGCGTTGCGCGTGGTCACGCCGAACAGCGTGACGAAGCCGACCAGCGAGCCCATCGTGAGCGAACCGAGCGTGTCCGAGCCGAAAATTTTCGCGCCGTAAACCGCGAGCACCCCGCCCGCGAGCGCGAAGGGCAGGTTGACGAGAATCACGAGCAGATTGCGCCAGTGGCCGAGCACCACGGCGAGCAGCAGCAAAATACCCACGCCGGCGATCGCGGACTTGAGCCAGAGGTCGTGCTTCGCCGCCTGCAACGCCTCGGCGGCGCCGGCGAACTCGAGGTAGACGCCCTTTTGCAACGGGACTTTTTCCGCGAGAATTTTCCGCGCGTCGGCCACGAACGACTGCACATCGCGCGTCGGATGGCAGGTAATCGTCTGCCGGCGGCGCGCACCGTCGTGGAGGATCGAGAAGCGGCCCTCGGTGCGGTAAATGTCGGCGACGGCGCGGAGCGGCACGCGCTGGCCGTTCGGCGCACTGAGCAGGAGCGAGCCGATGTCCTCGGGATTGCCGCGGCTCGCGGCGTCGAGCGTGACGGCGATGTCGTTCACCTCGTTGTCGCGGTAGATCTGTGCGACCACGGTGCCCTGATACGCGGTGTCGATCGTCTCGAGCACGTCGAGCGGCCGGAAACCGAACGCCGTGAGCTGCGCCGGCCGCAGCCGCACCGCGATGCGCGGCGCACCGGGCGGCGCCTTAACCACGACTTCGGCGGCGCCGGGCACGGACTCGAGCGTCTTCGCCACGTCGGCGGCTTTCACGTCGAGGTCGTCGAGATTTTCGCCGTAGAGATTTACGACGACCGGCGAGGTTTCGCCGCTGATGCTCTCGCTGATACGGTCGCCGAGAAACGTCATCACGTCGAACTGGATGCCCGGCACGCCTTCGAGAATTTTTCGGATTTCCGCCGCCATGCCCTCCTCCTCCTCGCCGGAGAGCCGCTTGAGTTCGACGTGAAACTCGCTCTTGTGCGGGCCCCACGTGTCTTCGCCGAGCTCGGCGCGACCGGCTTGCTGCTCGACCGTCGCGATGTGCGGGTTTTTCAGGAGCGCCTCGGAAATCTGTTTGCCGATGCGCAGGGTCTCCGCCAGCGACGTGCCGGGCGCCGCGGAAACTTGAAGCACGAAGTGCCCCTCGCGAAACTCCGGCAGCAGCGCGCCGCCGAGTGACGAGAGCCGCGAAAGCGCGGCGACCACAAACAGGACCACCGCGCCCATGATCGGCCACGGGTGGCGCGCGACGCCGCCGAGGATTTTTTCGTAGAGCCCGCGCAACAGCGATTGGAGGCGCGGCGCTTTCTCCTCCTTCGTGTGGCGCGAGAAAAACACCAGCGTGAGCGCCGGCGTAACCGTGAGCGCCGTCGCGAGCGAGGCGAGGATCGCAAAAATATAGGTCTTCGCCAGCGGTGCGAAAAACGCGCCCTGCAATCCGCTCAGCGTGAGCACCGGCAGGAAGACGAGCGCGACGATGAACGTCGCATACACCACCGCACTGCGCACCTCGAGCGAAGCGGCGAGAATCACCGCCATCGTCGGGCGCGGCACCGCGAGCGTGGCGTTTTCACGGAGCCGGCGGACGATGTTTTCCACGTCGATGATCGCGTCGTCCACGACTTCACCGATCGCGATGGCGAGGCCGCCGAGGGTGATGGTGTTGAGCGAAACACCGAGCCGGTCCATCACGATGACGGCGGAAAGCAGCGAGATCGGAATGGCGGTCAGCGAGATCAGCGCGGTGCGGATGTGGCCCAGAAAAACAAAGAGGACGATCGCGACGAGGCCCGCGCCGAGCAGCAGCGAACCGCGGATGTGCGTGAGCGACGCCTCGATGAACGACGCCGGCCGGTGCAACCGCAGATAGGACGTGATGCCGTCGCGCTCAAGCAGCGGCTTCAAATCCTCCAGCGCGACCTCAAGGAGACGCGTTACGTCCATCGTGTTCGCGCCATACTGCGACTTCAGGGTGAAGAGCACGCCGGGTTTGCCCATCACAAGCGCGTCGCCGATTTTCGGCGCGCCGCCGTAGGCGACGGTCGCGACATCCCTGAGCCGCACCGGCACGCCCGCGGCGCTCGTGACCACGGGGACGTTGCCGATTTCCTCTGGCGTGAGCAACTGGCCGTCGGCCTGGAGCACCACGCGCTGGTTCGCGGTTTCGATGAAACCGCCGCCGCGCACGCCGGTGGCGCTGCGCGCGGCGTTGAGCACGTCGGTGAGCGTGAGGCCGCGAGCGACGAGCTGCTCGGGATGGACCTGAATCTGCAGTTGTCGCACCTCGCCGCCAAACACGCTGCATCCCGCCACACCCGGCACCGCGAGCAGCCGCGGCTTGATCGTCCAATCGGCGAGCGTGCGCAGCTCCATCGGCGACATTTTTTCGCAGACGAGGCCGACCTTCAGCACGTCCATCGTCGAGGAGACGAGCGGGCTCATCTTCGGCGGCTTCACGCCGACGGGGAGCTGGCTCGCGATCTCGCCGAGTTTTTCGCCGAGCATCTGGCGCGCAACATGGATGTCGGTGCCCGCCTTGAAAACCACCGTGATGACTGAGAGCCCTTGAATCGTCTCCGAGCGCATCGACTCCTGCGAGCCGAGGCCGTTGATCGCGTTTTCCACCGGGCGCGTGACGAGCGTCTCGACCTGTTCGGGCGAGAGGCCCGGCGCCTCGGTCTGCACCGAGACCTGCGGCGGCACAAAGTCGGGAAACACATCGAGCTTCGCGTGCGCCGCGACCCACACGCCATACGCGACGATCAGACACGCGAGCGTGAGCACGACGCCGCGGAACCGCAGCGAGAACTGGACGATGGCTTGGAGCATGAGGCTTACTTTTCCTCGGGTGCGCCGCCCGCCTGGAGTTCCGCTGAGAGCAACTGTCCCGCACCCGCCGTCACGATCAGATCGCGATCCTCGAGGCCGCTCGCGATGGCGACCGTGTCGCCGACGGAGCGTCCGAGGGTGACGACTTTTCGTTCAAACGTGTCCTCCTCGCCGAGCACGAACACCCACGCGCTGCCCTGATGATAGACGACCCCGCTGCGCGGCACGACGAGCACGGCCGCGGCGTCGCCCGCGCCGGTGAGTGTCACGCGCAAGGCCGCACCCACCGGCAGCGTGTGGCGGGCGACGAGCCCGAGGAGACTCACGCCCTGCAACTGCGGGTCGGCCGACGGTGCCACGCCGAGAATTTCCACGTCCATCATCTCGCCGCCGCCGAACAGCCCCACGCTGGCTTTTTTCAACTCGGCCGCCGGCGCGTCGCCCGACAGCACGTCGATGCGCACGAGCGCCGCCCCGTTTTCAAGTCCGCTCGCGACCGTTTTCAAATCGGTATCCGCCAACTTCCGCCCCCAACCGGCGACGAGTCGCGCCCGCGCCGAAGCCACGGCGACGCGATCGCGCGCGGCGGCGGCCTCGGCCGCCTCGACACTTTGCGCGGACGCGTTGGCGCCGGCGCTGAAAAGTTCCCGGATGCGCCCGGCGGCTTTTTCCGAGGCGACCAACGAGGTCCTGGCCACCTCGAGTTCCCCGGCCAGCGCCACGAACGCCGCAAGATCGAGCACGCGGCCGAAGGCAGTCACCTCGGGCGGCAGCGCGGCACTCGACGGCTTCGCGAGCGTGATGCCGGCGGCGGTGCGCTTCGCGGCGTTGAGTTGGAGCGGATTTGGTTTCTCCTTCGGTTTCCCGGCGGGAGCCTCGACCTTGGCGGGCGCGGCGCCGCCACCGTGCAGCGCGAACCACGTCGCGCCGGCGCCGACCGCGAGGCCGGCAATGAGTCCAACAACTGCTTTGTTCATGGCGTGCGAATGGGCTGGGCGCGCGCGGCATCGGCGAGCGACGTATGGTGGGGAAACGGAATTTGCAGCGCGGCCTCGAGCTGGCCAGCCGCGACGCCAACGGCGGACTCGGCATCGGCCACCGCAGCGGCGGCAACCGCCACATCGAGCCGCGCGCTGAGCTGCTCCACCTGATCGGCGGCGCCAAGCTTGAGGCGCTGCTGCACGAGGGCATTTTGTTTTTCGAGTTCGGCATGCACGCGACGGCGCGGGCCTGCACGGCGTTGAACTGCGCGACCGCCTCGCCGCGGCGCGCGGTCGCCTCGGCAATCGGGCCCTCATTGCGGTGAAACAGCGGCAGCTCGAAGCTGAGCGCGACGCTCCACTTGTTCGCGCCCTGATCCCACTGGTAACCGGGGCCGAGGTGGAAATCGGGCTGCTGCTTCGCGGCCTCGAGTGCGAGCGCGGCCTCGGCCGCCTGAATTTTGGCGAGCGCCGCGAGCACATCCGAGCGCGTTTGCAGCGACTGGCGGCGCGCCGCCGTTAACGCGGCAGCCGGAATCGCGGCACCCGGCGGCGAGTGCGGCAGCGTCAGGCCGTCGAGCGCTGCGAGCGGCAGGCCGAGCGCGGCGGCGGTGCGCGTGCGCGCCACCGCCTGCTGGCTAACGGCGTCGGCGAGCGCGGCCTCCATGCGGAAGTGCGTGAGTCGCGCGGGAGAAACCTCGAAGGCCGTGGCGAAGCCGGAGGCGAGGCGCTGGTCGAGCAGTGCGAGGATTTCACGCTGCCCGGCGGCCTGGGAGCGAAGCGATGCCTCGCGGCGTGTGGCATCAGCGACGGCCGTCAGCGCGGCCGCGAGTTCGATCCGAACCTGCCACGCGGCGGCAAGCACGGCGAGCCGCGCGGCCTCCGCGTCGGCGCGCGCGATGTCCTGCTGGCGCGCGCGCTTGCCGGATTTTTGCAGGAGAAAATCGAAATTTACCGACGGAAACCACGGTGAGACACCCGGCGTGCGCGTCGAGTTGTAGCCCGGCGTCAGTGAGATCGTGGGATTCGGGCGAGCGGCGGCGCTCTGCTGCGCGGCGCGTGTCGTCGCCCACTGCGCGCGGGCGAGCCCGAGCGACGGATGAAAATAAAACGCCACCCAGTTCAGCGCGTCGGCGTCCCACATCGCCGGCACCGAGCCGAGGTTCTCGGCGAGAAACCCGCGCAGGCCGGCATCCTGCAGCGAACGCGTTTCGTAGTTCGCCGCGGCCGATTCCGCGGTGAGCGAAAGTGCCGGCGGCGGATGGGTGGCGCACGCGCCCAGCGCGAGCGCCACGACCGGAAGAATCACGAACCGGAACTTCACGCGATCGCGACCCGGCTTATTTCGCACCGACGACGATCACCTCAAAGGTGCCGGCGAGAATCGGCGCCTTCGGCTTCGCGCCGCCCTTCACCGGCGGCGGCTTCGGGCCGAACTTCGGTGCGCAGGTGAACACGCGTCCGGTCTTCGCATCGATTGCGATGGTCTTCGCGCCCATGGCGGTCGCCACGGCCGGCAGCGAGGTGAATTTGTTCGGCGAATCCACGCGGATCACACTCATCGTGCCGTCGGGATTTGAAGTGAAGATGCACCTGCTCTTCGGATCGAAGACGAGCCCGTCGGGATCCTCGCCGGCCGCGGGCGTGGCGATCACCTTGCCGGTGTCGCTGTCGAGCACGACGACCTTGTTGTTCGCACACGCGGAGAAAATGCGGTGGTTCGCCGCGTCGATGTCGAGGCCGGTGCCGCCTTCGCCGGGAGCGGCGGACCACAGCGCCTTGGGTTTCAGCGTCGCCGTGTCGAACACCGCGACGGAACTCTTATCCTCAACGTTCACGTAGCCCTGGCCGCGGCCGTCGAACGCGAGCGCCTCGAGTTTGCCCTCGATGGGAATCGTCGCGACGATATCGCCCGACGCGGGATCGATGACGGTGACACCGCCGCCACCGTGATTGCCAATGAAGATGCGCTTGGTCTGCGGATCAAATTCGATCGCATCGGGGTTGGATCCGCTCGACTTGAACTGCTTCAGGTGCGCGAGCGTCTTCAGGTCGAACATGATGATCTGATCGTCGATGCCGCTGGTCGCGAAACCGTGGTTTGTCTCGGGCGAAATCGCGACGCCATGCGCGCGTGTGACGGGACCGATTTCGCCGACCTTCTTGCCCGTGTCGGCGTCGAGCACCTCGAATTTCTTCTCGTGCGCCACATAGAGCCGCCGCGCCACGGGGTCGACCCGGAGGTAGTCGTAACTGGAGGTGTCGCCGCCGATGGGGAAGCGGGCTACGACCTTGTAGTCCGCGCGTGCGGCGACCGCACAGACGAGGAGCAATGGCAGGAAGCGGAGGAGTTTTTTCATGGGGACAAGAAAAGCAGACGCGCAATCTGGGAAGAAAGTTTTATTTTACCCAGCATAAACCGCCGACCTTGCCCCAGTATGAATGCCAGATAAACAATTTTTCAGACCCGTGGAGCGCGGATTGCGAACCACGACAGGACACGGCGCGCGTTTGGCGCGTGCCCCGCCCGGCTAGAACCGCACCAACGCCTCCAACTGAAATCGCCTCGCGCCGGTGTCCGTCGTGTTGGCGGGAATTTTCCGGACGAGGTCGTTGAGGAAAAAATTGGCGCTGAGGAGCAGGTAGTCCTTCGGCGAGTAGCCGGTGCGAATCGCGTGGCTGCGGACATTGGTGCCGCCACCGGGGCCGCCCGCGAGCGAGGCTGGGTCGGTGTTCCAGCCGGGCGGCACGGCGCGATAATAGGCACCGTAGTCGGCCTCGATCATCTCCTCATACCAAGCATCCGCGCCGATGCTGACGCGCCGGTAGCCGATCTCCCACTGGCCGGCCTTGCCCGCCTTGCCAATCGTCAGGCCGGCGCTCCAGGCGTCGCGCTGCGCGGGCGCGGCGGGATTGTGGAGCGCATCGGCGAAAAACGTGACAGGAAATTTCCCGGCGTAACCCGGCGCATGTTCGAACAGGTGTGTGACGGTCACGTCCGCATAAAACGGCCGGTAGCCATGCACGAGCGCACCGGCTGGTGTGCGGGTGTTGCCGCGGTTGTTGTTCGCGACGTTGGCGGCCGTCAGCGCGGCGGCGTATCGGATGTTGAAC
>JANXSC010000452.1 GCA_025352845.1 Opitutaceae bacterium | reverse complement strand
GTCACGGCCGGGCCAGGTGTCGTTCTCGAATTCGCCCAGGAAACGGTTGAGCAGCACGCCAGCGGTATGGCCGGTGTCGATCCAGTCATGGGGCAGGGCGGAGCTGAGGTGCTTGCCGAGCGTCTCGAAATGCAGGCAGAGGATGAGCAGGTGGTGTTCCGTGCTTTGGCCGGTGTTGGTGGCGGGCTGGGCGGGCGCGGCGGCCGCATTGTTGGCCGGACGGGCGGCGGCCTGGCGGCTTTGGCGGGAAATGAACGTCTGGAAGTCGCGCTGGAGGGCGGCGGGGGAGAGCCGGAGATGCGATGCGGCCTCGGCGAGGAACTCCGAGCGCGAAACCTCGCTCTCGGCGGCGGCGACGAGTTCGAGGATGGCCTGGGCCGCACGGGATTTGAGCTCGGACGATGCCGTGGCCGGGTCGGGCAGGGCGGTGTGGCAGGCGAAGGCCATCGCGGAACTCGCGCCCTTGCGCACCTCCTCGTACGCGGCGAGACCGCGCTCGCGGAACAGCGAGTCGGGATCATCGCCTTTCGCGAGCACCAGAAACTTCACCTCGAGCCCGGCGCGCAGCGCCATCGGCAGGAACCGCATCGCGGCCTTCTGGCCGGCGCTGTCCCCGTCGAGGAAACACTCCACCTGCGACTGGTAGCGGCGCAGCAGCACGAGCTGCGGCTCGGTGATGGACGTGCCCTGCGGCGCGATGGCGGACTTGAGGCCGACGCTCCAGCAGCGCAGCGCGTCGAGCTGGCCCTCGACCATGACGAACGGCTGGCCCTCGCCGACGTTGGTGCGGGCGCGGTCGAGGTTGAAGAGCAGGTTGCCCTTCGTGAAGATCGGGGTCTCGGGCGAGTTGACGTATTTCGCCTCGCGCGCCGGATCATCCTCGGGCGTGAGGTCGGTCTGCCGGGCGGTGAATGCCACCACGCGGCCCTGGTGGTCGCGGATGGGAATCATGAGCCGGCCGCGGAAGCGCGGCTTCATCGAGCCGAGCCCAAGGATCGCGCCATCGCGCAGGAAAAACAACCCGCACTGGCGGAGGGCGTCCTCGGTGAACTTCCGCTTCAGTAGCGCGGCGGCGAGGCCGTCGTCGGTGGGGGCGGCGACGCCGATCTTGAACTCATCGGCGAGCTCGAGGGCGAACCGGCGCTTCTCGACCCAATAGGTCCGCATGAAGTCGCCCGCGGGCGTGGCCGCCTTGAACGCCTGGTGGTAATGCTCGGCGGCGAGCTCGTGGATCTCGAAGATTTCCTGGCGCAGCGAGCGCTCCTCGCGGCTGGGGCCGCCGGAGCCGGCCTCGTACTCGATCACGATGTTGAAGCGCTGGCCGAGCGCCTCGACGGCCTCAGTGAAGCCGAGCTGCTCGGTCTCGCGCACGAAGGAGATGAGGTCGCCGGCCTTGCCGCAGCCGAAGCATTTGTAGAAGCCCTTGTCGGCATCCACGTTGAACGACGGCGTCTTCTCGTTGTGAAACGGGCACAGCCCCTTCAGCCGCGCGCCACCGGCCTTGCGCAGGGTGACGACGCGCGACACGACGTCGGCGAGGTTCACGCGCTGCTTCAGATCGCGCACGCAGGTGGGCTTGATGACGGGCATGGAGGTCTGGGACGGCGGGAAACGGAGAACGCCGCGTCCCCCAGTTCGGCGAAGAATGCACTTTCAACTCGCGCACCCGACTGTCAAGTTTCGCTCCCCGATTGGCGGGCCCGCGTGAAACTTTCGCGGATCCGGAGGAAACTTCGCTCGCTGCGGGACGACACACCATCCATGCGCCCCCTGCTTTTCACGCTCCTCGGCCTCGCGTTGTTCTCCGCGCCCATCCGCGCCGCCTCCGCGACCACGGCACCCGCGCCGGGCACCGCCGGAATCAAGCCGGGCGCGCCGACCGAGCCGGTGTGGGAGGCGCACCTCGCGGCGTTCGACGAGCCCACCTACGAGCGCCAGGTGGAGAAGATGATCGCGACTTTCGAGCAGGCGACGGGCAAAAAACTCGTCCCCGGCCCGAAGAAAAAAGTCGGCCTCAAAATCTACGCCGACTCCGGTCCCGGCCTCGCGACACCCGTGCCGCTCGTCAAAGGCGTGATCAACGCGCTCAAGCGGCGCGGCTTCGAGCACGAGAATATTTTCCTCGTCGGCCTCAACGCCCTCCGGCTCCGCATGACGGGCTACCTGCCGTCGCTCGTGTCGGGGCACACGCCGTTTTTCGGCAATCCCGTCTATGTGCTCGAGTCCGGCCGGTTCTACGATCCGTTGTGGTTCTACGACTCGCCGCTCCCGCAGCGCTTCGATCCGATCTTCGCGGAGCAGCAGACGAAGGGCGTCTCGCCCGACTCGACGAAGGATCAGGATCGCAAGAGCTTCCTCGCGACGCCCCTCTTCCTCGACGCCGATTTCTGGATCAACCTCCCGGTTTACAGCGACCACCCGACGCTCGGCATCAACGGCGCGCTCGTGAACGCCACGCTCTGGAACGCCTCCAACACCGCGCGCTTCTTCCGTTCGCCCGCCAATGCGCCCGCCGCCGTGGCCGAGATGAGCGCGATCCCCGAACTGCGGCAGACTTGGATGTTCACGATCACGAGCCTCGAACACTATCAGTTCATCGGCGGGCCGTTTTTCAATTCGCTCTACACGCGTTCCGAGCCGCTCCTCTGGCTCAGCAACGATCCGGTGATGATGGACGCGCTCGCCCGCGATCGCATCAATGCACACCGCAGGAAGGAAGGCTTCATCCCCGTGGATGAAGAGATCCGCACGCTGGAGTTTGCCGAGACGCTCGGCGTCGGCTCGACGAAGACGAAGGCGGTGAAGATGATCCGCGTGGATGATTGAGTGGAGTTTGCGCGGTCGCGTTTAGCCGCTGTTGACGCGGCGAACTGCTAGAATACACCCATGGCTTTCCGTGCCGCCGGTCCCACCGGTCAAACCCCGGCCGTTCGCCGTTGTCGTCACCGGAGACACGTCGCCGCCATGAAGTTTTTAGGTTTCCCAGTTCGGTTGATGCGAATCAAACGCGCCGCTGCCCCAGCGGTATTTTGAAAACCCCATGCTGCCGGCCCCGCGTTTAATCAGGTGGATTGGCTCCCTCGCGGTTTTGTTTTTGGCCATGATGATGCTCGCGCGCATCGGCACCTATTTCGCCTTCGCGCATGAACGCGTTCCGCTCTCCCAGGCTTGGGCGGGCTTCTGGCTCGGGCTGCGTTTCGACGCGAGAGTCGTCGCCAGTGCGATGCTCCCGCTGCTGGTGTTCGGCGGCATCTCGTTTCTCGATGTCTTCCGCTCCACGTTTGGCCGCCGGTTTTGGCTGATGCTGCTCGGCGTGTTCACCGCGCTACTGCTGATTTTCTACGTCTGCGATTTTCTGCATTACCGCTATTTGAACCAGCGGCTGAACGCCTCCGTGCTCGGTTATTGGCAGGACGCGACGATCTCCGCGGGGATGGTGTGGCAGAGCTATCCGGTGGTGCGCCTGCTCTTGGGCATCCTCATCGCGTTGGCCGGGCTCATGGCGCTCATCATGTTTTTGCACCGGCACGCCGGCGCGATGACGGTCACGTTGCGCCGACCCGCCCGCATCGCGTGGTTCATCGCCGCCCTGCTCGCCTGCCTGCTGGGCATTTTTGGCCGGGCCGGACAGTATCCGCTGCGGTGGAGCGATGCCTTCAACCTCCGCAACGACACGCTCGCGAATCTCGCGTTGAATCCCGTGCAGTCGTTTCTCAGCTCGCTGGATTTTCGCACCTCGGGCTTCGAGGTCGAGAAGGTGCGTGAACATTACGCGTTCATGAGCTCCTATCTCGGCGTGGACGCGCCGGACCCGGCCACGCTGTCCTTCGAGCGGCGCATACCCGCGCGTGCCGGCGAACCCACGCGCCGGCCGAATATCGTGCTCGTGATTTGCGAGTCATTCAGCGCCTACAAGAGCTCGATGTGGGGGAACCCGCTCGACACCACGCCCTTTTTCAAAGGGCTGTGCCAAGACGGGCTGTTTTTCGACAACTACTACACGCCGCACTACGGCACCGCGCGGGGCGTGTGGGCCACGATCACGGGCATCCCCGACGTGGAGGCCGTGGAAACCGCCAGCCGCAATCCCGCGCTCGTCGATCAGCACACGATCATCAACGATTTCGTGGGCTACGAAAAATTCTACTTCATCGGCGGCAGCTCGAGCTGGGCCAACATCCGCGGCCTGCTGACGAATAACATCAAGGGCCTCCACCTTTACGAAGAGGACAGCTACAAATCGCCGCGCGCCGACGTGTGGGGCATCAGCGACAAGAATCTTTTCCGCGAAGCCAACGCCGTGCTTGCCGCGCAAACGCAGCCGTTCTTCGCCGTCATCCAAACCGCCGACAACCACCGCCCCTACACGATTCCGAAGGAGGACATGAATGAGTTTTCGCTGCTCGATGTTTCCGCCGAGAAGCTCAAGCAATGCGGCTTCGACTCGCTCGAGGAGATGAACGCCTTTCGCTACACGGACTACTGCTTCAAGAAATTCTTCGAGGCCGCCCGCCAGTCGCCGTATTACGCCAACACGATTTTTATTTTCACCGGCGATCACGGCATCGATGGTAACGCGGGCACGATGTTTCCGCCGGCGTGGACCGAGCAGGAGCTGACGTCCTACCACTGCCCGCTGCTGTTCTACGGTCCGAAACTGATTCCCGCGCAGCGCCTGCATGCCGTCGCCTCGATGGTGGACATCCTGCCGACGGTGGCCGGCCTCGTAAACATTCCCTACCGCAACAACGCCCTCGGCCGCGACCTGCTCGCGCAACAGCGCCGCGACGGCGGCCGCGACAACGCCGCCTTCATCATCGACCGGCACGACCATTGGATTGGCGTGGTCAAGCAGCAGCACTTCGCCCGCCACCGCCTCGATGCGACGCGACCGGAATTGGTGTGGGCGGATTTTACGGCCCCCGTCCCTGCCACAATGACCGCACCGTCTGAAGACTTTCAGAAGATCGCCAATGCGTTTTACGAAACCTCCCGCTATCTGCTGTTAAATAACAAAAAAAGCGCCGCCGAGAAATAGGCTGCGTTGGTCGCGAACGAATTCACGGCAAGGATGCCGGAGCTGGATCGGAGTTGGAAACCGCCCGCGTTGCACGAATCGCCCGCACGCCGCACACCACGAGCGCGCCCAGCGCATAAAACGACACCAGCGGATCGAGCAGGTAATCCCAGAGATTGGTGGATTCATACCAGCGCACCGACCACGCGAGCGTCGCGAGCGCGATGCAGACGGCGAGCACGTCACATCGCCCGAACCAGGCCGCCAGCGCCGCGACGCACAGCACGCCCGCAAACCACGGAGACCCGTAACCTAGGTGATAAGGATCGAATCGGCCGATCCCGAGGGCCATTGGATAAAGTGCGAGCGCCGCGACCGCGACAAACACGAGCATAGCGAACCGCGCGCGGCTCTCCACCGGAGCCGCCCCGGTGAGGCGCCGGAGCGTCGCACCGCCGAGCAGAACCAGCGCCGTGATGCTCAGGTCGCCAAACGCCCCGCGCACACACGCCGCCGCCGACAGTGGGCCGAATGGCACGACCGACAAAATCATCACCGCAAAAAATATTCCGCCGACCCGCCCACGCGAAAGCCGCCGCAAGCCGGGAAGCGCGATGACCGTCGCCCCGAGTGCAATCGCGATGCCCAAGAGTCCAGTGATGTCGGTGAAGGCGGGCATCGGCATTTTATTTCAACCACTCGTCGAGCTGGGCCTGGTCGAATTGGACGTGTTTGATGAAGGCTTCATTCCACGTGTAGATGAGGTGGAAGTCGCCACCGCTCGTCCGAATGAGACTCGGATACGAAAATTCAAACGAATAGCCGTGCTTCGAAAACATCTGGCGCTTGACGGATTCCGCCATGCCGCCCGTATCAGTCACGGCGGCGTTTGTCTCCCGCGCCAACTTTCCGATGGCGGCGAGGTATCGCCCTTCGTTCAAGCCCTGCGCCTCGGCGCGCGACTGATCTTCCACGTGATAAATCGTTTTCCAACTCGTTCCGCCATCGCTCGAGACCGCGAGCGTCAGCGCGTTGCGGTCGTCCTCGCTGTTGTTGAGCGCGAGCAGCAGCTTCCCGTTCGGCAACACCAGGCCCGTCAGCGCCGCATTGGAATTCGCCAGCGGCGATCGCGCGGGCAGCGTCCAATCCCGACCGGCGTTGCCGGTGGTGGTGAGCATCACGCGATTGGGCCGCGTCTTCCCGGCATAGCGCATCGCGACCAGCGCGCGGTTTTCATCTTCGATCAGCACGACGGGTTGCAGGCAGTCACGACCGGAACTCAGCCGCACTTTGTCGACCACAGACGCTGAACCGTCGAGACGCAGCAGTTCGCCAAATTTCCCGAGGAACTCATGGTGGACCGGCAGTCCCATCGTGCCGTCGGCATAGGAAAACGCCGGCGACTTCACGAGCGTGCTCAGGTTGAAAAACGGTGAAGTCACGATGCGTCGCGCCCGGCTCCACGTCTCGCCGTCGTCGCTCGAAGTCATCGTCGTGATCGAACTCCCGGCCCATCCGCCGAGCGAAACCGTGACGTAGAACAACCGCAGCGATCCGTCGGCCGCTCGGGCCGCGACAGGATTGCCCAGTTTTTTAACGTAGCGAAACAAGTCGCGTTGCGTGGTCTCGCGGCTCGCCACCATTTTTTCCGCACTCCAACGTCCCACCGCCGGATCGAAGACGGCAGTTTGAATCGTCACGTCCTGCGTGCCCTCATCCGTGCCCGCATACCAAAACGCCCGAATCTTGCCGCCGCCCAACTCCACCAGGCAGGCCGCATGCGTGTGGACGAACAGCCGGGTCGAGACAAAGTCGCTGCGCAAATCGTGCGAAGCGCCGGCCGGTGTCGCGACCGGCGCGCGACCCGCCAACAGAAACGGCGAAGGCGGCGGGCGGCGCGCGATCGCAACTGCGCCCGCCCCGAACCCGGCCAGCACGAGCCCGAGCACGGCGTAGTGCCTTGCGCCTCTCCCGTCGGGATTTTTTGGCCGAGCCATCAACGGCGTTTTCTCCACCGCCACGCGGGCGCGAGCCCGCGCCATGCCGCCGCATGGTGGCGGAGCGCATCGACTGCACCGCGGGAACAATCGGGCAACATCACGGGCGAGGGCGTGGGTTTCATACGCGAGGAGGAGGCGTTTCGATGCTCCGGGCCGGGCCGCCGGGGTTGCGAGACAAAAGTCGCCAACTTCCCCTCTGGGGCGCGTGTCCTCGGCGAAAAGTCTCCACCCATCCGAGATCCACGCCGGAAGCATCGGTCGCATTACCATGGCAGAACCGCACCGAAATTCCCTCTTGCCGCCCGCGTGCGGCTGCGCCCAATTGATCTTCGACAACCGCCATGAACGCATCCGCGTATCTTCCCTTTCTCATCCAGGCCGTGCTCGCGGCCGCCATCACCGGCGGCGTGATCGCGGCGAGCCACCTGCTCGGCCAGCGCTTCAAGCCGAACAAAATCAAGGACACCGCCTACGAGTGCGGCGTGCCGGCGGAGGGCGTCATCCACACGCGGTTTTCGGTGAAGTTCTACCTCACCGCGCTGCTCTTCATGCTCTTCGATCTGGAGATCGTGATTCTGATTCCGTGGTCGTTCATCTACCGCGAATTTCTCGCCAACCACATCGCGATTCTCGGGCCGATTTTGTTTTTCATCGGGGTGTTGATCCTCGGCCTCGTGTATGAGGTGAAGAAGGGCGCGCTGCAGTGGGAGAGATGACGGACGCCCATGATTGTCATTCTGAGCGGAGCGAAGAATCCAGCAGGAGATACGCACCTCCCATGCGCTGCGTGAGTCCAATTGGATTCTTCGCTCCACTCAGATTGACAAACGACTAACCCATGCGGCTCGACAAGATCATCGCCCGGGGCCGCATCGTCGATCTGAAGAGCCTCGATCTGGAGGGCGCGTTGCAGGAGTTGCTCGATGTCTGCGTCGGGAAGTTTCCCGACCTGAAGCCGGAGGCGCTGCTAAAGGGGCTGCTCGCGCGCGAGAGCACGATGACGACGTATCTCGGCCACGGTGTCGCGCTGCCGCACGTGCGCATCAAGATGTCGCGCCGCTACATTCTCGCCATCGGGCGCAGCCGCGTGGGCATCCGCCACGACGGCGCGATGCCCGAGGACCGCGTGCATCTGATCGTGATGCTGATCGCGGGCGAGAAGGCGCGCGATTACCTGCAACTGCTGGCGTCGCTCGCGCGGCAGGTGAAGGACCGCGAGCTGGTCGACACGCTCGTCAACGCGCCCGATCTCGATTCTCTCTACGAGCGGCTCGTCGGCGGGTTCAGCGGCTTCCGTGCCGTGGAGGCGCAGCAGAATCGCGTGAACCGCCTGATGTTTCGCGAGGCCGAGCGCGTGGCGCAGGGCGCGGATTGCAGTGCGATCGTGGTGTTCGGTGACACATTCATCGGTGGCATCCAGCCGGGATCGCTCCGCACGAAACTGAAAACCATCCTCGTGACGCGGGCCGCGATCGAGATCAGCGATGACAACAAGCAGTTCACGGAGACGATTCAGGTGCGTTCGTTTTCGAACCAACGCCTCGCGCAATTGCGCAGTGCGATGCTGGTGGCGCTCACGCGCGGCGTCGTGACGTTCTCCGACCGGATTTGCTGTGTGGGTGGCATCACGGCCAGCAACCAGTTCGACACGCTCGTGGTCGTGGACATCGAGCGGGAATTTCAGACGCTGCTCACGGGCTCAACGGCGGACCTGCTGCCCGAGGATGTTAAGCCCGAGGTGCTGGAGCGCATCATCGCCGTGGCGACCGAACTCGGAGTCGAAGGCCGGGAAGGCCGGCCGGTGGGCTGCCTCTTCGTTGTCGGCGACAACGAGAAAGTCAGCGCGCTCTCCAAGCCCCTGGTGCTAAATCCGTTTTTCGGTTACAAGGAGGAGGAGCGCAACATCCTCAATCCGTTCATGGATGAAACGGTGAAGGAATTTTCCTCGATCGACGGCGCGTTCATCATCCGCGGCGATGGCGTCGTGGAATCCGCCGGCAGTTTGATCCAGGCGACCGACAGCACGCATGAATTGCCCAGCGGCCTCGGCAGCCGCCACGCCGCCGCCGCCGCCGTGAGCGTGGCGGCCAACTGCATCTCCATCGTCGTGTCGTCGAGCACCGGACAGGTGACGCTCTTCCGTCGGGGCGTGATGCTGCCGCTGACGGAGAAGCGGAGGTAGCGCCGCCTACTTCCCAAACCCCGGAATCATCCCCTTCATCATGCCGCCCATGTCGAACTTCTGGTAGTCGGCGGGAGGGGTGAATATCGTGTCGGGGAGGGATTTCTTTTCCACGGCGGTGGTTTCCATGGTGAAGGTCTGCTTGTCGTTCTTGTCTTTGCCGACGACACGCAGAGGGAAGAGGTCTTTGCCGGCGAGGGCGCGCTCCCACTCGGGCGAGGCGGCGCGGCGACCGGTCATCGGGTTGCTGGGGCTCGCGCTCATAAATTTGCCGAGGCCTTCGGCGAGCCACATATCGGTCTTCGTGCCATCCTTGTTGGTCACGATGTATTTGGTGGCGGTATAGCCGAGGATTTTTTCGGTCTCGCTGGTCTTTTCAAGTTTCGCGTCGTCGCCTTTTTTGGCCGCTTCGACCGCAGCGTCGGGGATGGCCATCGCCATATACATCTTCTGCTCGTCCATCAGCATGATCATTTCCTTTTTGCCGGTGTCCATGATCATGCCGCCCATGGCGCCCTTCTGGCCGGTGATCTCGATGCGCATTTTGTCGCCCTTGATACTGTAGCTCATCTCTTGGGCCTGACTGCGGCCACTGGTCATCTTCATGGTGACCTTGCCTTCAAAAGCGGCGCCGAAGAGCGCCACGGGAGCCAGCAGCACGCCGGCGAGAAATAAACGGGTGAGTGATTTCATGGGAGTTGGGAAAGGAAGAAAAACACTCCGCGGCGTCAGGCGCAATGCCGGTTTCGCGGCTTGCCACGCTGCGCGCGGGTCGGTGCATTCGCCGTATGGCCCTATTCGGAACGATTGCCACGCTGCGCGCGCAAGCGCCGCAGACTCCCGCCTTCGCGAACGCGTTCGCCTACGTGGCCGACCTGCTCCGGCCGGACGGCGAGGCGCGGACGCGCCTCCGGGCCATCCCGGCCGGCGAAACCAAAAAAATCGAAATCGGCGGCGGGGCCTTTGGCCTCGAGCAGGTTTACCACACGAAGCCGCGCGCCGAGGGATTTTTTGAAACGCACCGGAAATACATCGACCTCCAGGTGCTCGTGGAGGGCGAGGAGGTGATGGAAGTGAGCGATTTTTCCCGGCTGACGGTGAAGCAGCCCTACAACGCCGAGCGCGATTTGATCATCTACGAAGACACCGGCGCGGCGTCGCTCCTGCGCCTCGCGCCGGGACTGGCGGCGATTTATTTCCCGGCCGATGCGCACATGGGATCGCTGCGCACCGGGGCGAGCGCCGCGCTCGTGCGGAAAGTGGTCGTTAAAATCCCGGTCGCGTGAGCGGCGCGAACGCGAGGCGCGGATGAACTACCGCCACCATTTTCACGCGGGGAATTTCGCCGACGTGATGAAGCATGCGCTGCTCGTGCAGCTCGTGCATGCGCTGCAAAAAAAGCCGAAGGGCCTGCTCGCGCTCGACACGCACGCTGGCCGCGGCTCCTACGATCTGGAGGTGGCGCAGACCGGTGATTCGCTCGCACGCCAGCCGGAGTGGCCCGCGGGTATCGGGCGATTGTGGACAGTGGATGCCGCCACGCTGCCCGCGCCGCTCGCGGATTACGTGACGCTCGTGCGCGACTTCGATCGACGGCAGGGTAACGTGGGGACGACCCCGCGCTTCTATCCGGGATCGCCCGCGATTTTGGACCGGCTCGTGCGGCCGGTGGACCGGCTGGCGCTCTGGGAGAAGCATCCGGAGGAGTGCGCGGTGTTGCGCACGGAGTTCGGCGGTCTGCCGCGCATCGCGGTGCAGGAAGCCGACGGCTACGGCGCGCCGCGCGCGTGCCTGCCGCCGCCGGAACGCCGCGCCCTCGTGCTGATCGATCCGTCGTTTGAGGCGCAGGATGAATTTGCGCAGGTCGTGGGCGCGTTGCGCGAGGGGCTGCAACGGATGGCGGGTGCGGTCTTCGCCGTCTGGTATCCGCTCACGCAGCGGGCGCGGGTCGATGAGTTTCTCATGGTGGTGCGGGAGTTGAACCCGCCGCCAACCCTCGCGTGCGAACTCACAATCGCGGGGATGAATTCGTTTTTGAAAATGAAGGGCTGCGGGCTCCTCGTGATCAATCCGCCGTGGCTATTCGACGTCGCCGCGCGCGCGATCCTCGAACCGCTCGTGGCGTTGCTCGCGCAGGCGCCCGGCGGCGGCGCGCGGCTCGATTGGATCGTGCGCGAAACGCCGGGGGCGTGAGCGGACGCGAGGAGCGTGTCAGGAGTAGGGCGGGTCTCTGACCCGCCC
>JANXSC010000432.1 GCA_025352845.1 Opitutaceae bacterium | reverse complement strand
CGCTCAGAATGACATACCTACTCCCCCCTAATTCCGCAGCGCAAACGCCACATACGCGTCGCCCGCGCCCGACGCGCCGCCGACGCGCCCGCCGCCCGTCGCCGTGATCACGACGAACTGCCGCCCACCCACCTCGTAGATCGCGGGCGCCGCCGTGCCCGCGAAGGGCAGCTTCGCTGACCACAGTTCCACGCCCGTGTCGGCATCGAACGCCCGCAGTTTCTCGTCCTCCGTGCCCGCGACAAACACCAGTCCGCCCGCCGTCACGCTCGCGCCGCCGAGATTTTGCGAGCCGGTTTTCGGGACGCCTTGCGTCGTGAGCGCCTCCAGTTCGCCGAGCGGCACGCGCCACAGCGCCTTGCCCGTGCTGAGGTCATAGCAGTTGAGCAAACCCCACGGCGGCTTGATGCCCGGATAGCCCTCGTGATCGACGAGGAATTGGAAGCCGTCGAAAAAATAACTCGGTCGATCGCCCGCGCTCGCCTCGGCTTTGCCACCGCGCGCCGGCGGCTGGTTCCGCCGGAAAAGATAATCGAGCAGGTCGCGTTTCTGCTCGTCGTTGAGCAGCGCATTCGGCGGCATCGCGCCGCGACCGGTCGCGATCAACGCGAGCACGTCGGCGTCCTTGAGGCGCGATTTGATTCCGATGAGCGGCGGTGCGACGCCCACGCCCCCACGGTTCGGCGCGTGGCACGCGGCGCAGTGTTGCGCGTAGATTTTTTCGCCCGCCGACGCCAGTTGCCGCGGGTCGCGCTCGCGCTCGTCGTTGGCCATCACCGTGATTTTCGAGACCCAGCGGTTCGACGTCACGTAAAGCCGGCCCGTGGGCACATCGACCGCCGCGCCCGACCACTCCGCGCCGCCGCGCGAGCCGATGTAGAGCGTAGGCTTCCCCTCAGTGAATGGCTCGAAAAATCCGTAGCTCGACCGCGCGACGACCTGCTCCACAAACGCCCGCGCCTCCGGCGTGCGGTCCGTGATCATGCTCGGGTGAAACTCGCTCCGCGTGATCGGCTCCGGTAATTCCGGGTCGGGCTGGTAGGGCGTGGTGACTTCGCCCGGAAGCTTCGACACCGGCGCGCGCCGCAGCCGCACGGGGAAAATCGGCTGGCCCGTCAGGCGATCGAGCACGAAGAGGTGGCCGGATTTTCCCAGGCACGTGACCACATCCACGCGTTTTCCCTCGCGCGTAATCGTCACGAGATTCGGCGGCGCACACACATCGAGGTCCCAGATGTCGTGCCGCAAATCCTGAAAATGCCAGAGCCGCCGGCCCGTCACCATGTCGAGTGCGACCACGCAATTGCTAAACAAATTGTCGCCGATACGGCCCACGCCGACCATGTCGGGCCGCGGCGCGCCGAACGCGACAAACGCGATGCCGCGCTGATCGTCGAGCGAGAGCCCGCTCCAGCCGTTGGCCCCGGACTGCGGGCCATCCCACGTCTCGGCCCCCGGCTCGCCGTCGCGCGCCACCGAGTGAAACCGCCACAGCGCTTTCCCCGTGCGCACGTCGTAGGCAAACACGTCGCCCAACACTCCCGACGTGACAAACACGTGCTGAAAAACCACGCCGCCCGCCGTCGCTCCCGTCGCGATCGGCACGCGCCCGCCTTCGCCGAATCCCGCGATCGCCCCGCCCGTCTTCGGATCGACGGCGTAAATCCAGTCGCCTGCACCGAAGAGAATCCGCGCCGCATTCTCTCGATCGCCCGGCCAGTAAACGAGCCCGCGCCGCGCCGGCGCATCTTGGAGGCGGGTCGGCCGCGGCGCCTCGAGCTGCTTCCGCCAACGCTCCACGCCCGTCGCCCCATCGATCGCGACCAACGCGCGCCCCGGCGTCGGCGCGTAGAGCACCCCATCGACCACAATCGGCGTGCACTGCACGTTCGCCGCGCCGTCGCCCGAACGAAACGTCCACGCCATCTCCAAGTCGCGGACATTGTCGCGCGTGATCTGGTTGAGCGCAGAATAGCGCCGCGCGCCGTTGTCGCCCTGCGAGCGCGTCCACCGCGAAAATAGCGGCGCACTCCCGACCGGATCGAGAGCCGGAGTCAGGTCCGCCGTTTTCGCCGCCGGAATGGTTTTGAATTCCGGCAGCGCCGCGCGCGCCGCAGGGTCTTCCAGTTTCGCGGGAGCCGCCGCAGCCGCCGCTGCTCCCGCGCCAACCGCGAACGCCACGACACCCCACCAAGGGTTCGCTCGCGTCCGGTCATTGCAGCGGCGGCGGGTGAACCACGACGGAGGGATGGAATTCGAACGAGACTTCATGGCGCGGGTTGGGGTGTTCCTGACCGCCATCACCCAAGCGAGTCGCGGCCCGGCGTCGAGCCCGCTCGCCACGTCGCAAACGTTTACCGGGAACAAGAACCGCCTTGCGGTGCGCCATCTACTGCCGCTCCCTCTGCCTAATGCCACCCCGGCCAGTAAGGTAATCAAGCAAGGGCTAATGACACTGTTAGGCAATATATGAAAGTCTATCTTCAGCGCGAAGGCGAACGCGAAGGTCCTTACGACGTCCATCAAATACGAGACCTCGTTTTCCAAGGTGCCGTCGAAATGACTACGATGCTTCAGCTCGATGGCGAGGGCGGGTCACTTACTGCGAAAGAGTATATTCAGCGCGCCTCACAGCCCACGCCGGCGACACCGAAGTCGGAAGTGCCGACAGAGGCTGCGGCGGCCCTGGAATCAGCGAAGACCTCTGCCCCCAACACGAAAGCTGGATGCGGTTGTTTAGCGGTGCTCGTCATCGGTGTTTTGCTTTTTGTGTTTTACAACATTGCCTCGGACTCGTCGCACACATCCGAGCGCTCGGACCTGAATTCTCGCTATCTAGCTTTGAAGGCTGAAGAAGCACTCTTGATGAAGGAGCTTGATATGGCTCGTGCTCGTCGGGACACGAAGGCCATCCCAGAGCTCTCACGGAAAATAGATGATTTCACCAAGCGCATGTATGCGCTTACCGCCGAGAAGCTTCAAGCCGACCGAGATGGTAAGAAGTAAAAAGAAGCCCAAGCCTGAGAGTTCACCCCATGCCTCTCCTCTCGCACCCCGCCCCCCGGCTTGGTTCAACCAGTAGGAATGAGAAGGCGTAGTTGAGCACTCGCTCGCCCTAGCGAAAAATCCCTGCCCGCGCATCATGAGCGCACTGACGCGACACACCCCGCCGATGGCGCTTGGGCTTCGCCACGAGTCCGAGAACCACCGTCTTGACCGCAGCTCTGGCCGCGGACATTTTCGCAGTATGGACTACCGCCACATCATCACGATTGAGCCGGGTAAGCGGAGCGGTAAGCCATGCATCCGGGGGATGCGCATCACCGTGACCGACGTGCTGGACTACCTCGCGGGCGGGATGAGCATTCCCGAGATTCTGGCCGACTTTCCCGAGCTGACCGAAGAGGATATCCGGGCCTGTCTCGCGTTTGCCGCGGATCGTGAGCGGCGGCTGGCGGTCATCGGCGGATGAAGCTGCTGTTCGACCAGAACCTTTCGGGTAATCTGGTCCAGAGGCTCTCGGATTTGTTTCCGGGAAGCGATCACGTGAAGAGCCTCGACCTGATGATGTCGGATGATGGTGCGATTTGGCGGCACGCGCGGGACCATGGCTTCACGATCATTTCCAAGGATTCAGATTTTCAGCAGCTCAGCTTGGTGCGGGGCGCTCCGCCCAAGGTGGTCTGGCTGCGCGTGGGAAATTGTCCAACCAGCCGGATCGAAAATCTCCTCCGAGATCATTCGGCCGAGCTGCACACGTTCGAGGCGGATGCTTTGCAGAGCCTGCTGGTTCTTTCTTGAAAAGCACCGAACCCTCGGGATGGTTGGTCGTGGCATCGAACGCCGGCCGAAGAGCGTAGGAAGGTCTTGTCGTCCCGATGAAAC
>JANXSC010000408.1 GCA_025352845.1 Opitutaceae bacterium | reverse complement strand
CGCGCGCGAAGAGAAGCGCACGCCGGAGACGGCGCATTCGCGCGCCGAGCTGCAGCGGTTGCGCTTTGGCGCGCGGGCGACGTGGCCCGAGCCGGAGAAGGCGTTTCGTCGCGCCCGCCGCGCGCTCCGCGTGGCGCGGCGCACAGCGCGCTTCATTCGGTCTTGAACTGCAGCGTGCGCTGGGCGGGCTGATTTTTGTTTTCCGCCCACGTCTTGAAAATCGCATGCGCCACCGGCGCGGCGTAGAGCCCGCCGCCGGTTTCTTCCCCCGGCGTGTCGCCCTCGATCGCGATGGCGATGGCGATCTGCGGGTTCTCCACGGGGGCGAAACCGATGAACCACGCAAAATTGATGATGCCTTTCGCGCTCTGGTTTTGGGCGGTGCCGGTTTTGCCCGCCATGCGCAGCCCGGGGATTTTTGGCAGGAGTTTTCCCTCGGTCAGAATTCGCGCGGTGCCGGTGAGCGTGACCTGCTCCATGGCGTTGATGAGCGCCGCGCGTTGCTCGGGCCGCAGGCCGATGCGCTCGGTTTGCTGGCGCGGGCGGTCGGCCTGGTGCAGGAGCGTGGGCTGCGTCCACACTTCGTCGCGCGCGACCGAGGCGGCGAAGCAGGCCATCTGCAGCGGCGTGACGAGCACGAAGCCCTGGCCGATCGCCATCTGCACCGTGTCGCCGCCGGCCCAGCCCTGGTGGTGCCGTTTGCGCTTCCACTCGGGATCGGGGATGACCATGCGGCGGGTTTCGTCGAGGAGTTCGATCCCCGTCGGTCGGTCGAAGTGAAAACGGCGGGCCTCTGCGGCGATGATGTCCGGGCCCATGTCGTAGCCGAATTTGTAGAAGAAAACGTTGCAGCTCTTCTCGATCGCGCGGCTCAGGCCGATGTCGCCATGCGCGTGGCCGTCGTGACAACTGAACCTCCGGCCCATCACAAAAAAACCGGGGCAATTGGCCGTGCTGTCGGGCGTGAGCACACCGGAGCGCAGGCCGGCGATGGTGGTGAGAATCTTGAACGACGAACCCGGTTGATAGGCTCCCGCCAGCGCCCGCGGAAACAGCGCCCCGCGCTCGACGGCGTCCTGCCACGTCGCCGAGCTGATGCGCGGTGAAAATTTCGAAAGATCGTAGTCGGGCTTGCTGGCCAGCACGAGCACCTCGCCCGTTGCTATATCGATGGCGACGGCGGCACCGGCCATGCCGTTCTGCGCCATCTTCGCCTCGGCCGCCATCTGGAGCTCGATGTCGAGCGAGAGCCGGATATTTTTTCCCTGCTTGGGAAACACCTGCTGGATCGGTTTGTTGATGCGGTTGCCGGCGGGATCGACGCGGTAGATGGCGGCGCCGGTTTCACCCTGCAGGATGGAGTCGAATTTTTTTTCCACGCCTTCGCGGCCCATCGTGCCTGTCATCTTGAAGGTCTTCAAATCCTCGCCGGGAAAATCCTCCAGCTCGACATCGTCGGTCGCGCCCACGTAGCCGAGCGTGTGCGAGGCCGCCGAGCCGTAGGGATACTCGCGCGTGCTGAACGTATAGACCTGCGCGGGCGAATTGACGGGCAGCCGCTCCCATAATTTCGCGTAGTCGGCGGGCGTGAGATCCTCAAGCAGCGTGTAAGGGAGCAGCAGCTCGCGCTCGAAGTGCCGCCGCAGCCGCTTGCCGTCGACCTGCTCGGTGCGCCCGAGGATCGCGTTCGCCAGATCGAGGTGGCGCTGCACGACCGAGACACGCGCGAGCTGCATGAGCTGATCGCGCGTGGGCACATCCTTGTCGCCGGTGGCGCGGAAATTATTGCGGATGCGGATCTGTTCGCGGCGCACCTCGGGCTTCAGCTGATCGAGCAGCAGGCGGACGGAGAAACGCGCGCGATTGCCGACGAGGAGGTTGCCATGGCGATCCTCGATGTTCCCGCGCGGGCCGGGGAAAAAAATGCGGCGCTGGGTCTGTTTGCGCTCGGCGTCGGCGTATTCGTCGACCTTCGCGAGCTGCTGGTAGGCGAGCCCGGCGATGAGCGTGACGAAAAGCGCCGCGAGCAGAAAATAAAACGACACGATCCGCGGGTCGTATCCCTTGTGGGTTTCGATGAGGTGACCGGAGCGGTCGGCGAGGTTGGTCTCGGATGAGGGCATGGCCGGGCGGTGGGCGGGCTCAGGCGTCGAAGCGGCTTACGCGCGCGAGCTTCAGAGCGCCCGCCTGCAGCGCAAAAAACCACGGCGTGATCACTGCGAGGAAAACCTGCGAGCAGACGAGATCGGCGATGAGCCGCGGCCAGATGGCGGCGGGCACGGGCGAGGCGGAGATTTGCGTGAAGGAAAACATGAGGAAGAGCGCGAGATTCGTGAGCAGCACGACGACGATGGCGGAGACGTTGTCGCCGCGCGGCACCCGATCGCGAATGCGGAAGAGCGCGAGATGCGCGGCGGCAAACAACAGCGCGTGCAGGCCAAATGCAACCGGCGCGTGCGCATCGCAGACGAGCCCGCCGAGAATCGCTGCGGCGAGCCCCGCGCCGTGCGGCTGCGTGAGCGCGGCGAACGCGACGAACAGCGCGCCCGCGAACAGATACACGCGGGCGCCGGCGAGCGCGTCGTTCAACTGAGTGACCAGCGCCCACAGCACGAGCGACGAGGCGAAGAGGGCAAGCGTGCGGCGCATTTTCGGCGGAGTCGAAGGTTGAAAGGTGAAGGTTGAAAGCAGGAGGCAGAAGGCCGTGGAAGTTTCAGGTCTTTCAACTTTCGACCTTCAGCTTTCAACTGGCCGCGCCTACGGCGCTCCGAGCGGCACGAGCACCGTGACCTCGGTCAGCGAGCCGAGGCGCTCGTCGAGTTGCACGTCGCCAAATTGAAAAAGCCCGTCGCTCCCGATCGCGGCGCGCGTGACGGTGCCGAGCATCAGGCCCGGCGGAAACACGCCGCCGAAGCCCGAGGTCACGAGCCGCTTGGGCAGCGCGGGCGTGGCGATGATGTCGAGCGGCACCCCCTCCACGATGCCGGCGGGTGGGGCGAAGGTCGCGTTCACCCCGCCCTGAAAACTGATCGGCCGGTCGTCGCCCTCGATCACACCGGCGAGCCGCAGGCCGGGACTGCTGATCAGTTCCACGATCGCGGTGGTGGCGCGCACTTCGGCGACGCGGCCGACCACGCCGCCGGTGAAAATCACGGGCGCGCCGACCGGGATGCCGAAGTTCGCCCCCTTGCGGATGACGAGCCGCTGCCACCAGCCGGAGAAATCACGCCGCGCCACGCGCGCGTGCTCGTAGCGGTAGTCGCTGAACGACGGCAGCCGCAGCAGGTTTTCGAGGCGCGCGATTTCGGCGTGGAGTTCCTGGTTTTGCGAGACCGCGAATTCGAACTTTGACGCGATGTGGGCGGCGTCCTGCCCCGCTTGAATGAGTTCATTCGTGGTGTGCAGCCGGAGCGACCAGTATTCCTGCAGGTCGCGCACCTTCGAGGCGGCCACGGTGATCGGCGCGGTGAGTTCGAAAAACGACGCGCGCGAAAACGTCTTCACCGCCGTCGGCACGAGGGCCCACGCGATCACGATGACGGTGAGCGTCGCAAACGGTCTGGCCTGATCGAAACGTTTGAAGGGCACGGGCGAAACAGTGACGGGACGCGGGCGGCGCGTGACGAGTCAAATTTGGCGGGCGGCGGCGCGGAGAAGAGTGCGCCAAGGTGATTTTCGTGAACGCGCGGTGCGCGCATCCCACTTTCTTGTCGGCGGCAGCATCGTCAGGCGTAGCGCGGTCAGCCTGACCGCGCATTCTGGAACTGCACGGCATGCGACGCAGGCAGGAAACTGAGATGTGTCCCGGCGGGGGCACCGGGTTTCGCCCCTACAGGGCTGTTTTTTCTGGGGCCGGATTCCCAGGGCGTTGCCCTGGGCTATGTCATTTCGCCCCGTTGGGGCTTCGATCCTCGGCGGCTCAAACCTTCGATCCTCGATGGTTCAAACCTGATTTGCACGACTCCGCGCAGGACCGCACGTGACGAATTAATTTTAGCGCGATGCGGCGAGTCGCGCGCCCGCCCGCCTCACCCGTTCTTGTTTTCCAGATAGGCGCCGGTGCCGTTGGCCACGGCGGAGAGCGGATCGTCGGAGACCGTCACGGGCAGACCGGTTTTTTCGCTGAGCAATTTGTCGATGCCGCGGATGAGCGCGCCGCCGCCGGCCATCACGAAGCCGCGGTCCACGAGGTCGGCGGAGAGTTCGGGCGGGCAGCGCTCGAGCGTCTGGCGCACGGCATCGACGATGGCGGCGATGGTGTCGGCGAGCGCCTCGCGGATTTCCTGCGAGGTGACGTGGATGGTCTTGGGCAGGCCGGCCACGGAGTCGCGGCCCTTGACCTCCATCGTGAGCTCCTCGTCGAGCGGGTAGGCGGAGCCGAGCCGGCACTTGATTTCCTCCGCGGTGCGCTCGCCGATGAGGAGGTTGTAGGCCCGCTTCATGTAGCCGATGATCGCGGTGTCGAGTTCGTCGCCGGCGACGCGGATCGATTTGGAATAGACGATGCCCGAGAGCGAGATGACCGCGATCTCCGTGGTGCCGCCGCCGATATCCACGATCATGTTGGCCGCCGGATCCTCGATGGGGAGGCCGACGCCGATCGCGGCGGCCATGGGTTCGGGGATGGTCTCGACGCTGCGGGCGCCGGCGTGCGTGGCGGATTCCATCACGGCGCGTTTCTCGACCTCGGTGATGCCGGAGGGAATCGCGATCACGACGTGCGGCGGGGCGCGGAAGGAGTTGTTGGAGACCTTGCGGATGAAGTAGCGCAGCATCTCTTCGGTCACATCGAAGTCCGCGATCACGCCGTCCTTCATCGGGCGGATGGCGGTGATGTTGCCCGGGGTGCGGCCGAGCATTTTTTTCGCCTCATCGCCGACGGCGAGGACCTTGCGCGACACGGTGTCGAGCGCGACGACGGAGGGCTCCCGCAGGACGATACCCTTGCCCTTGACGTAGACGAGCGTGTTGGCCGTGCCGAGATCGATGCCGATGTCGTTCGAGAAATAACCGAAAATATTCGCCATGAGTGCGGGTGCGGGGAACGAGGGAGTGGCGGCGCGCCGCCGAAGCGAACGAATCGGCGGCCTCCGGGAGTGTCAATGGGGGAAATGGTGGGCGGGAAATGGCGGGCGGGGGCGGGTCGAGCGCGGATGCCTATGGGAAAGCGGACGAAACGCGGGTAGCCAGCGTCGGACGTGATCGCAGCGCGCAACGCGCTTTTGTTTCCCGCCTCTTTCTTGGGTCGCAACGGTTGGCCTGCGGCCAACGTTCAAGATCAGCCACGGCCATTTGGGGCCGTTGGCTCTGGCGGCTTTTCATTCGCTTTGGGTCCGATACCCCGAAGCTTGCTTCGGCTTGGTTGGGTCGTAGCCGCGAGCGTGAGCGAGTGGTGCGCCGTCCGCTCGCTCACGCTCGCAGCTACCTGAAAAGATCGAAAGGCGCATGGGTGGATTGGTGAAATGCCCCGGGGCTTGCCCCGGGGATTTTTACTTTTGGAGTAGGACGGCTTCAACTCGATGCCGCTTCTCGCGCAGGTAACTCATGGCGAGGGGAAGCTTCGAGCTCCCGGCGAATATCGGCGGCGATGGCGTCCGTCGCGGCAAGAGCCGACCGGATCGCGGTCATGCAGACGAAGCCGTGGATGAGATTAGGAAATTCCCGGTATGTGACGCGCGTCCCCGCCGCCTTCAATCGGTCGGCGTAGCTCCGTGCCTCGTCACGCAGCACGTCGAACCCGGCCGTGTAAATGAGAGCAGGCACGTCGGACACATGCGCGGAAAATCGAGGCGAGACGCGAGGGGCCCGCACGTCACCGCCCCCGAGGTAGTGCCCGAGATACCAGTCGACAGTCGGTCGTGTGAGGTAGTAACCGGTAGCGAAGGTGCGGTATGATTCCGTCGCGCACGTCAGATCGAGAGCCGGATAGATGAGCACCTGAAGCCGCGGGCGGAGCGCGTCCTGGCGGGTCTCGATGGCGATGACGGCGCTCAGGTTTCCGCCGGCACTGTCGCCAGCGACGGCGATCCTCCCAGGGTCCATCCCGAAATTTTCGGCGTGGGACAGGACGTAGCGGGCCGCGGTGACTGCGTCCTCGACTGCCGCGGGGAACGGGTGCTCAGGGGCGAGCCGGTATTCAACGGACACCACACGGCACCGCGCCTCGTGGGCCAACCTTCGACAGAGGCTGTCGTGCGTCGCGACGCCGCCGGTGACCCATCCGCCGCCGTGGAGGTAGAGGATGCCGGGTGAAGGCGACGCGACCCCGGGCGGCACGTAGAGTCGCGCTCCGAGCGGGCCGGCGGGCGAAGGGATCTCGCGATCCTCGTGATCGACCGCGGGAGGCGGCAAGCCCCCCGCGAGAACATCCGCCGCGAAACGCACGCGCGCGCTTTCCGGATCGAGCGTCGTCAGGACAGAACGATGTGTAAAGTCGTCGAGCCGGAGCATTGCCGCGGTCTCTGGGTCAAGGGTCCTGCCGTCGAGCGGTGCGCCGCGCGAAGCGGCGAGGCGCGCGCAGACGAATCTTGTTCCAACGAGGAGCCGAAGCCCCTGTCGTTCGAGGGTGCCCCGAATGCGGGCAAATAGTCCGACGTCTCGTATCATTTCTTTGCCGAACAGTGTTATTGGGATTCCGCAGACTGTGGCGAGATGGAGGCGTCGTGCCAGACTGGAGTTGAGGAGCCAACTCTTTGTCTGCGATGGGTGTGTTGTGCAGCCGCGCGAATGGCGTGCTCGGTGAGCAAGGCTTGGCGCGGCTGGTGAGGCACTCGGCGAAAGCCTTACTCGCACTCGCAGCGCAAACCGGCGGGGCTCGGCGACTCCGCCCTGCATTTTGAGTCGCGGGCTTGACGCGTTGCGCGGTTCGCCGTGTTTTCGTGGTGCGCTATGGAGCACGGCATCCAATTCATCCAGGATCTTGGGATCATTTTGATCGTGGCGTTGATCGTGGGGTGGGCGTGTCAGCGGATCGGGCTTTCGGCGATCGTGGGGTTTCTGGTGGCGGGGATGCTGGTGGGGCCGCACTCGCCGGCGGTCACGCTGGTGCATGACGCGGAGCGGATCGACACGCTGGCGCAGGTGGGTCTCGTGTTCCTGATGTTTTCGATTGGGCTGCACCTGAGCCTGCGCCGACTGCGGCGGCTGGGGCTGTCGCTGCTGGTGGCGACGTTTGCCGGCGCGATCGTGGTCTATGGGTTCACGCGCATCTTTGCGGGCGCGATGGGCTGGGGCGCGACCGAAGGCTTTGTGCTCGCGGCGATGCTGATGGTTTCCTCCTCGGCGATCATCAGCAAGGTGTTGCAGGAAACGGGCGCGAACCACGAGCGCGCGGGCCAGCTCGCGATGGGCGTGTCGGTGCTGGAGGACGTGGTGGCGGTGGCGCTGCTCACGATCCTGAACTCCATGGTGCAGCTCGAAAAAAGCGGCGGCACCTCGGTGGTGCAAACGCTGC
>JANXSC010000639.1 GCA_025352845.1 Opitutaceae bacterium | reverse complement strand
ATCGCGCTCGTCTGCGGCACGGCCGGACTGCCACACATCCTCGTCCGCTTCTACACGAACCCCGACGGTGCCGCCGCGAAGCGCACGACGATGTGGGTGATGATTTTGATCGGCGTGTTTTATGTTTTTCCGCCGGTGTTCGGCGTGCTCGGTCGCAATCTCCTGCCCGAACTCTACGCCGCCACGGGTGCGAAGGGCACCGACAAGGTCGTCCTTGAGCTGCCGCGCATCATCAACGAGCGCTACGGCATCTGGGGTTCGATCATGAGCGGCATCACGTGCGCCGGCGCGTTCGCCGCATTCATGAGCACGTTCAGCGGCCTGCTCGTCTCCATGACGAGTGCGCTCGCCCACGATGTTTACGGCCGGATGTTGCGCCCGAAATCTTCGCCCGAGGAACGCATGCGCGCCTTCAAAATCGCCGCGGTGGTCGTCGGCGGCGTCGCCATTCTCCTCGGCGCGCAAGTCGAGCAGCTCCAAATTAATTTCATGGTTGGCCAGGCCTTCGCGATCGCGGCGGCGAGTTATTTTCCGCTGCTCTTCATGAGCGTGTGGTGGCGCGGGATGACGATGAAGGGCGCTGCGACCGGCATGCTCGGCGGCGGACTCGCCGCCCTCGCCTGCACGACCGTCATCAACCTCAGCGATCTCAAGATCGTGGATCTCGCGGCGTTCTGGGTGAAGAATCCGTTGATCCGCATTCTCTGCGAGCAACCCGCGATCTGGACCGTGCCGCTCGCAATTGGGTTGATGATCGTGGTTTCAAAACTCACCGCCGCACAGGTGCCCGGCGACATCCGGATGAAGATGCTTGTGCTGCACGCCCCAGAGAAACTCGGGCTGAAGCAGGAATATATCCAAGAGCACCAGGCCGGCGGGGGGCACTGAGTCCATGTAGGGCAGGTCTCTGACCAGCCCTCGACTGCCCCACGAGCGAGTAGGGCGGGTCACAGACCCACCCTACTCGCTACTTCGATTCGCGTTTCAGTTCGCGCGCCATCAAAGCGGCGAGCGCGGCGGCCGGTTTCTTTCCCTCGAACAGGATCGCGTGGGTTTCGCGCAGGATGGGCGCGTCGATGTTCTTCGCGGCACACAGGCCCGCAAACGACTCCGTCGTCTTGTAGCCTTCGACGACCGTCTTGCGATGCGCCACGAGTTCCGCGACGGTGCGGCCCTCGCCGAGGCGCTGGCCGAATTCGCGATTACGGCTCCAGCCGCCATAACACGTCGCCACGAGATCGCCGAAGCCACTCAGCCCGGAAAATGTCTCCGCCCGCGCACCGAGGGTCACACCCACACGCACCATTTCGGCGAGCGCGCGGGTCAGAAGCGCGGCCTTGGTATTGTCGCCAAGCCGTAGCCCGTCGCAGCAACCGGCGGCAATCGCGTAGATATTTTTTAGGCAACCGCCAAATTCCACGCCCGCGAGATCGTCGCTCGTGTAGACGCGCAACGTCGGGCCGCTGATCGCGGCCTGCAACGCGGCGGCACTCGCTGCCGTCGTCGCCAGCACCATCGCCGAGGGATCGCCGCGCGCCACACCGAGGGCATTGGTCGGCCCGGTGAGCGAACCCACGATTGCACCCGGCAGCACCGACGCCATCACTTCCGAAGGTCGCAAATGAGTGCCGAGTTCGAGGCCCTTGGCGAGACTCACCACGATCTTCGCCGCACCCACGCGAACGCAGGTCTCACGGAGGGCTTGGGCCGGACAAGCCAGCAGCACCGCATCCGCCTCGCGCACCGCCGTTCCGAGCTCGGCGGTCACGCGGATTTCAGGCGGCAGCGCGAGGCCGGGCAGGTAGTCGGCATTGAGCCGCGTCGTGGCCAGCACAGCGGCCTGGTCCAGGCGCCGCGGCACCAGCGTGACCGTCTGCCGCGCCCGCGCGAGATGCAGGGCAAACGCCGTGCCCCAAGCGCCTGCGCCGACGACGACAAATTTCATGAGACGGACTGAATCAGATGCGGACAAATCTGGAACGCAGGAAATCAGGAATGATTCATCCAGGCGTTTTCCTGATTTCCTGCGTTCCAGATTCAATTTTTCCTACTTCAAAAACGCCGGCACTTTCTCCCCGGCGATCATCTGCTCGAAGGTTTCCCGCGCGTTGATGAGTTCAAACGCGCTGCCCTGCACGAGCACCTCGGCGGCCATGCCGCGGGTGTTATAGCGACTCGACATCGTGTAGCCGTAAGCGCCCGCGCTCATGAACGCGACGAGTTCGCCCTCGCCGACCTCCTGGAGCTGGCGGTCCTTGGCGAAACAATCGCCGCTCTCACAGATCGGGCCGACGATGTCGGCGGTCAGCGCCCGGCGGGAGGAGTCGCGATGGAGCGGGACGATCTCGTGGTAGCTGTCATACATCGCAGGACGCACGAGATCGTTCATCGCGGCGTCGACAACGAGGAAATTTTTCCCAGCGCCGCGCTTCAGGTGCTCGACGCGCGCGAGGAGCACGCCGGAGTTTCCCACCATGAAGCGGCCGTGCTCGAGGAGGATTTTCAGGCCGAGGGGCTTGAGGAGCGGCACGAGCGCCGCGCCGTAGGTCTCGGGCGTGAGCGGGCGCTGGTCGGCGGACTGCGCGTCCCACCAGGCCTGCTGGCCGCTGGCGAGCGCGTCCTTGTAGATGATGCCCATGCCGCCCCCGATGGAGAAATACGTGATGCCATACTTCGCCTTCAGCTCGGCGGCAAAAGGACCGACCTTCTCCACCGCCTCGACGAACGGCGCGACCGAGGTGAGCTGCGAACCGATGTGCATCTGCACGCCCTTGATGTGGAGATTCGGGTATTTCGCGGCGGCCTCGTAGGCGGCAGCCGCATGCTTGAGCGGGATGCCAAACTTGTTGTCGCTCTTGCCGGTCGTGATCTTCGCGTGCGTGTGAGCGTCGACGTCCGGGTTCACCCGAATGGCGATGGGGGCCTTCACGCCGAGTTTGCCCGCGACGTGATTGATGCGCGCCAGCTCGGGTTCGCTCTCGACGTGGAAGGAGAAAATACCGTTTTCCAGCGCGAGCTTGATCTCGGCCTCGGACTTGCCGACACCGGCGAAGACGCTCGACTTCACATTCGCCCCGGCGGCGAGCACGCGGCGGATTTCGCCGCCGCTTACCAGGTCGAAACCCGCGCCGAGGTTCGCGAAGTGGCGCAGGAGCGCGAGGTTCGAGTTGGCCTTCATCGCGTAACAGAGCTGCGCGTCGAGCCCGGCGAGCCCGCGTTGGAGCCGGCGGAAATTATCCTCCATCGTCGCCGCACTGTAGACGTAGGTCGGCGTGCCGTAGAGCTTGGCGACACTGGCGAGATCGACGGATTCGCAGTGCAGATCGGAGCCGGAGTAGTGGAAGTGGTGCATGAGGGTCGGCGGTGAAAGGAAAATGGCGTGAAAGGCCGACGGTAGCGGGTTTCCCCTTGAAAAAACCACTTCAAATTTCGACAACGCCTGTGTGCTGCGCGCGCTGCTTCACCTCTGCCACCGTTTGCGGGTCCGTTTCGGATCGCGACGCAGCCCGCGCGGCCGGTTTGGCGATCCGCGATTTGCCAGCTTCATGGCGAAGAACAACCGCCGGAATCTCGACACCGATCTGCGCGACGCCGTGCTGCAGGGGCGGAAGCTGATGAAGAATCTCCTCCGCCTCGGGCTCGCGCTGGGCGGCGCGTGGGTGGTGCTTGAGAGTGCGCGGGCGCTGTCGGTGTTCTGATTCCGGCAGGGTCCAAAACGAAACGGCCCCCACGCTTGCGCGCAGGGGCCGCCTCCAGTGGAACCGACGGGCCCCAATCAGGCCGCCAGTCCAAAACGTTCCTTGCGCAGGCGCAGCCGCGCCAGCTCGCGCTCCATTCGCCGCGAGTGCGGCGGGCGCGAATAATCGCCCGCGACGATCGCGGAAAACCCGGCGGCGAGGAGCAGAGACCCGACGGCGACAAAGCCGGCCGGCAGGAGGAAAAACGCCGCGGGGGCAGCCAGCGCGGCGAGGGCAGGGAGAACGAATATAGTTTTCATAACGGGCGGTGATTTTTACTTGCCCGAAAAAACCCGGCACGCGGCGCAAAGTTACAAAAAAAACGCGACCGATGGGTCGCGTCTCGCTGCAGCTGGCATCGGCCACCGATGTGGCAAGAGAGGTCAGCCCACGCCACCGGCCGCATTTGAGCTAGGTTGGAAGGTCGCGCGAATCGTCGCGCCGAGGTAGTCGCGATTCATGCGCGCGATGAAGTCGTGCGAGATGAGTTTCGGGCAGGCGGCGCTGCACTCGTATTGGTTGGTGCAGTTGCCAAAGCCCTCGGCATCCATCGTCGCGACCATTGCAAGCACCCGCTTGTCGCGCTCGGCCTGACCCTGCGGGAGCAGGCCGAGGTGGCCGACCTTGGCGGCGACGAAGAGCATTGCGCTCGCGTTTTTGCACGCGGCCACGCACGCGCCGCAGCCGATGCACACGGCCGCGTCCATCGCGAGATCGGCGTCGGGCTTCGGCACCGGCAGCGCGTTGGCCTCGGGTGCGGAGCCGGCGCGCGCGGTGATGAATCCACCCGACTGCTGGATGCGATCAAAGGCGCTGCGATCCACAACGAGATCCTTGATCACGGGAAACGCCTCGGCGCGGAACGGCTCGACGGTGATCACGTCACCGTCGCGAAACGCGCGCATGTAAACCTGACACGTCGCGACGCCCTTGCCGGGACCGTGGGGCTTGCCGTTGATCGTGCAGGAGCACGTCCCGCAGATGCCCTCGCGACAGTCGTGCGCAAACGCGATCGGCTCCTCGCCCTTCAGGGTAAGCTCGTCGTTCACGACATCGAGCATCTCGAGGAACGACATGTTGGGATTCAGGTTGGCCGA